>WASR01000022.1 GCA_009712615.1 Methanobacterium sp.
AGCATGTGACTGAAAATCACAGTGTCGGTGGTTCGATTCCGCCCCTGGGCACCATCCCTCCTCCTAACCAGTTGATTTTGCTGACTATTTAGGAGGTGGGACACTTTTTCGGGTCTTCGGTGGGACACTTTTGTTCCCAGAATTCCCCTCGCGGTCTGGCACCAAAAGAGGCGCCGCGGTGGCCGCCAACTTCTTCCGATTTGCCTTTTTGGTATAGATCGCGGCCTGCTTCGGGCTCTCCCATCCGAACAGCGCCATCAACTGGTGTTCGGTCGCGCCATTGTCGGCGGCGATCGTCGCGCCGGCCTTCCGCAGACCATGCGCCGAGCATTGTGGTAGGTGCGCCTCGTCGCACCGATCGCGGAACCAATTTCCGAAACCATTGGCGGTGAACGGCTTACCAAATTCAGTCACCAGATAAGCGAGGTGACCGGACGGCGTGGCGTCAAGGATGGCCTGCAACTCGGGCAGGATCGGCAGTTGGCGCTGCTTGACGATGCGGTCGCGGCCCTTAATCTCGGTAAAATTGATAACACCGGCGCGGACCATCTGCGGGCCGAGCCGAACGACGTCGGAACGGCGTACCCCGGTAAACAAAAGAAGTGCCATGGCAAGGCGCCCCTTGCTGCCGATCGGGTGGTACTCCTCGTACTGCTCGACCTCCTCGACCGACCAGGCGTGGAAGCCATCCGGGTTGTTGGACCTCAGATAGGGGACGTCGCGGGCCGGGTTGGTTTCGGCGAGTTCGTAACTGATCCCGAATTTGAAGAGTTGGCGCAGGGCCTTGACCAGCGCATTGGCCGCTTCTGGCGTTTCCGCCCGGTTGTCGCGCCACTCACGAATGTGCTTTGGCTGTAGCAGTGCGTATGGCTTATCGCCGTTGGGGGTGCCCCCGGGCTTCGTCGAAGCGGCGCACAAGCAGTCGAGGATGTTGCGACGGATGGTGCGGGTTCTCTCCACCTTCAATTCCGTCTTGAAGGCGGGAGCCGAGTAATATTTCTGGCACAGCCAGCGCAACGACCCCTCACGAACGACGCTCGCGGGTTTTTCCTCGCCGGCAAGCGCGGCAAGCGCAGCTTCGTATTCCGTCATGAAGGCGGCTGTGCCGATCGGCGCTTTGATGCGCTTCTTCCGCCCGTTGCGATGCCGACGCACATAGACCCGCACGTTGCCGTGCCGGTCCATGTCCTGCACCACATATGGGAGGTTGATCCGCACCGGTTCATTCATCCCAGGGGTTCCGTTCTTCGCCATTGGATAGGCTGCTGAAGGACTCGTCAACCTTATAGCGATCCCAGACAGTCCGGGCGTTGATGCGTGTGGGTTTCGGCATCCGGCCATCGGCGACCATCTGGTCGAACAGGGAGGGCGACACGCCGATATAGGCAGCGGCTTGGACGCGAGACAATCCGCGAGGCGCAAGTGATGGCGGAAGGGGCGGATCAATCCGGCTCATGGCATTCATGGTGGCCCTCACTGGATCTTCACGGTGGGGAGGACCGGCGGCAAATATTTTGCCCGGCGCAGGGCTCGCCGTGTCAGCGCGTCGTTTGGCAAGACGGGACCTTCATTTCCGTCGATGATTCCCGGGGCCGGCTCTGCGATTGCCAGCCTATCGACCACATCACATGGGACTGGAAACCGGCTGAGACGGGTGCGGGGTTGCCCGGATGCGAGACAGCCTCGGTTGGCGTAATAGCCAGGATCCGCATCAACGGTCTCCTTGCTGTATTTCCCGGCCCAAGAGAGGGCATATGCATATCCCGCATTATTGGATCGCCAGACAGTGATGTACGGGCGACGGGCCCACTCCGGACGCATGTCCACGATATAGTATTTGCTCATGCTGCCACCTCGGCCAGGATCTTCCGAAGCTTCTCGGCCTGGCGGTCGAGTTCGGCCAGATCGGAGGACATCCGATCCCGTGTGTCACGAGCCAACACTAGGCCCACGCCGTCGGCCGCCAGATAGCCGCGGGCCTCGGCTCCGGTAAAGACGCCAGCGCTCGCAAGATCTCCGCAATAGCCATGGGCCTTAGGCCGGAACCAAGCTCCATGTCGGCGGATCAGATAAAGCTGGTCATCAACGACACGTTTCTCGGCAGCGATCAGCGAGCGCAGGAATGTCTTGCCGCGCCCTTTGGCGATGATCTCTTTCATGCCGCCTCCAGCTCGAACGCATACCGGTAGCCCTCAAGGAGCCGCTTGAACGCCGTGACAGTCGTCCATCGGAGATTGGCCGAGCCAAATTCCTTGCCATCCGGGTCAATCCATTTCCTGGTGTAGAAAACCCGCGTGTGATATTTCCCGGGACGGTGGATATCAACCACGGTCAGGATCATCGCGCCCATGGCGTCGGCGGTCGATCCATCATGCTCCGTCCACATATGGACGCCCGGGTTCCACCCCGTGCGGCGCTCGACGAAATTAAGGGTGTCCGGATTGTAGATTTGACCCAATTTCTCAACGAACGGGTAGGGGACGCGGAACTCTTGTCCTAGCGAAAATTCAGAATGCGGGGTCATGCCGCCATCTCCATCAGATCGATATTGCAGCGGTGAACAGAGAAGGTGAGGGCGCCCACATCGGGGTTGCTGTCCGACGCGCCGGCGCCGTGGAGGTGGTCCCAAAGCACCTTGTAGGCGCGAACCGCTGTCTGCCCACAAAGAAGGCCAGGAAGCTGATAGGTGGTATGTCCGTTTGAAGCAGTCACGGGAACGATCCCCTCGGCGATCGCATCCCCCTCGCTGATGTCCTGTAGTCTCTGCCGCCGGACCTCTGTCACCACCAGGGTCAGGCGGCTCGCCCAGCGGGGCATGTGGATCGATGGGACGGTCAATCCATATCCATCGTCCGCCAGAGGTGCCTGTCTATAATGGGCCATGTGCGCCCACCTATCCGCCGCCTCTTGAGTATTTTGGATCTCGATCCATGCTCCATCCGCCCAATAGCGGACACCATCGATGCTGGAGACGGGATCCTCGGCGGCGGCGCAGCTTTCGCGCACCCAAAGCCGGTTCCCCGGTTTTACCTGCTGCCAACGCGACGGTCGCAGAATTGGCGTCAGTGGTCCGCCATCGCTCTCGTAAAGTCCTGGTATCGGTTTCCCCCAGGCGAGCCGGCGAGTCTGGGTCTTGCGATCATCGAGCAGGGCGCGAATCATCGGTCCGCTGAAGATGATGGGAAGGTCAGTCATGCTGCCTCCTTGGTGGCGTGGATGATCGCCGGCCGGGCCCAGCGGCGCGGGACGCGCCGCCGCTCGGGAGCGGGGGTGGTGTGTGG
>WASR01000126.1:0-631 GCA_009712615.1 Methanobacterium sp.
ATAGCAACATGGAAGCCTGTGAAATGCAACCAACATGTAAAGAAGTTTTCACGGACTTTTTAAATGGCAACACTGAACTTCTAAAGAAAAATAATGTTACAGAAACATCCATAAAAGAGAAAAAGGATGAACTGACAAAGATAAAAGATAAAGCTCCATACAGTAAGTGTGAAACCTGTTTTACAGAGGTCCAAACTTTATTCAATCAGCAGTTGAACCTGATCCGTTCAAACGATATTTACAACAGTGAGAGTGCTCAGGAAGAGAAACCTAAGATTTCATCTATACAAGAAAAAAAACTGGTCAAAGAAGTTTTAGATCCAATTTCAAACAAGCAGAGGTTACAGATATTAAAGGAAATGTCAAGTAAAGCCCAGTCATTCAGTGCACTGTCTGAACTCACCGGACTTCGAGGAGGTAACCTGCTGTTTCACATTCAAAAATTGCAAGACCATGATTTAATCATTCAAAGACACGAACGTGGCGACTACATGATAACTAACAAGGGATTCAACCTGCTAATGTTACTAGCAGAATTTCAGAAACAGCTCTAATCTCATAAAAAATTTAAGTCAATCAATTTATTTTAGGTACAGACTTTTTAAGTTTAAAAAAATAGGTGGAACCACAT
>WASR01000126.1:641-2974 GCA_009712615.1 Methanobacterium sp.
CCACATAATATGATAATCAATAATGTAATGCTAAAACTAAAAAATAGCGATTCTGAAACTGTTTCAAATGTAAAAAATGAACTACTGACCATGAAGGGTAAAGTTGATGTATTAAAGGACATCCAAGTTCATACTGATATTCTCAAACAGGACCCAAATTTTGACATTTTTTTCCAGACCAAATTTGCATCAATGAAAGATTTTGACGCATACAAAATCCATCCTAAACATATTAAAGTCACTGAGAAAATTGGAGGCAACATAGCATCCAGTGCATCCGTATGTGCCAGATCAAACGAATGATACTTCTCCTAATAAAAACATTTACTGTGTTATTTTTTTTTGAATACAAAAATAATCAAAACTAAGAACATTTTACTCGATTCCACTTGATAGTGGTGGACGCAGTTTAACAAGAGGAACATTTATGTGAGTGTTTACAAATATGAATTATTCCATGAAAAAAACTGTACGTTTTTTTAGAATTTTAAAGGGGGAATATTAATATTTATCACTAATCGCAGAAGATTGATTATTTTCGGCTTGTTTATGGTGGGAATAGTTGGAATTTTTGGTTTTGGAATGGACACATCAAGCGCAGCAATATCATCAACCATATACGTCAGCACACATGGTAACGACAATTGGGATGGTCAAAGTGCAACCTACAACAGCACAAGCAAAAGCGGACCAAAAGCAACCATAAAAAATGCTACAAAATCAATTCAAAGTGGAATGGTAATGGTAGAAACTGGAACCTACCATGAAAATGGAATTACACTAAACAACGAAGTAACCATCAAGGGCCAGGGCATGACAAAAACCATTATTGACGCTGATAAAAAGGGCAACATATTCATAATTCCCAAGGGTACAACAGCAGAAATTGTGGACATCCGCCTGATAAATGGTAATTCAAGTTTTGGAGGGGCGGTTAAAAACTCCGGGAAGCTAACTTTAACAAACACCTACCTATCCAAGAACACTGCAGATAGTGGAGGGGCTGTTTGGAACAACGGAACAATAACCATCACAGGCTGCACATTTGATTCCAACATTGGAAATAACAGTGCCTACGGTGGTGGAGCTATCCACAACGAAAATGGAACTCTGTTCATTACAAGTTCAAATTTCACCATGAACTCAGCAAAAACCCTTGGAGGAGCTGTATTCAACTCAGCTAAATCCACATGTACAATAAAATCAAGCAACTTCGCTGGAAACTTAATAAACGACACCGCAACATCATTGGACAATGGAGGGGCCATAGCAAATAGTGGAATTTTAGGTATTACCAATTGCGTGTTCAATTTTAACTCTGCACAGTATGGCGGTGCCCTATTTAACGATAATAAATCAATCATAAGTAATTGCACCTTCATTTCAAACAATGGTTATGTAGGGGGTGCCATCTATAATTCTGGATATCTCAACCTCACAAGCAGCACCATGACAAAAAACTTCGCAAACAACAATGGTGGTGGTTTTGCAGGTTATGGAGGTAGCGCAAACCTCAACTTCAACAGAATAGTTGGAAACATAGCAGCTCATGGAAGTGTTTACACAGAATCTAACTACGTTAACGCCAACTACAACTGGTGGGGATCGAATAGCTCACCCACAGGTTTCATCTACGGTAACGTTGATGCAAGTAAATGGATGGTTTTAAACCTCAATAACCCTAAGCTCATTAAAAATGGAACTAACTCGAATGTTACTGCAAACCTTCTATACGACAACAAAAATGTTCTGCATGACCCCAAATTGGGACATGTTCCTGATGGAGTGAATGTAATATTTTCAACGAACAAAGGCAGTTTCAAACCATCAAGTGCCTACACAGTCAATGGTCAGGCCATAACTATCTACACAGCAAC
The DNA here is from genome assembly GCA_009712615.1 of Methanobacterium sp. Lineage (GTDB taxonomy): Archaea > Methanobacteriota > Methanobacteria > Methanobacteriales > Methanobacteriaceae > Methanobacterium_B. Next base: position 2,519 of record WASR01000126.1, read on the forward strand.
TCAAACTGGAACCATAAACATCAGCGCAGTAGTTGATAACCAAACAGTGAGCGCCAATTTTACAGTTGTGAAACCCCTGCTTGTAAACGGGACCACACCAAGAAATGGGGCGATAAATGTGGCTCCAAACACCAAAATACAGGTTAAATTCAATCAGAATATAAAGAAGGGAACAATGTACATTGACCTTATAAACCCAAAAGGAGTTCATCTTGCATTTACTACAAGCATCATTAACAACATCCTCACAGTTATTGCTAAAAATGCATTCACAACTGGCAAGTACTCTTTAATTCTCCATACTGGATCTGTCCAGAGTCAGTTAAACAGCAGTTTATCGTTGTACAAACTGAACTTCAGTGCGGATGGAACAGCACCACAGGTAGTTTCAACCAATCCTAAAAATCTTCAGACCAAAACTTCAACAACTGCTGCAGTCAGTGTAAGGTTCAGTGA
>WASR01000126.1:2984-3271 GCA_009712615.1 Methanobacterium sp.
AAGATCTCGATTAAAAATATGAGTACATGTAAATTATTAACATCAAACTGCAGCATATCCAACAACAGCATCATCATCAAAACAAACACCAGATCCAGAAATACTTGGTACATGGTTACTGTTCCAGGTACTTCAATAAAAGACGTGGCAGGAAACTACCTAAAAACCAGCTACATATTCAAGTTTAAAACTTGAATCTTCATTTTTTATTTTTTTTAACTTGTCCACTTTTAATTAAATTCCTAAATTATCCGAAAAGAATTTATATAATGTAATATATTTTTAAC
>WASR01000328.1 GCA_009712615.1 Methanobacterium sp.
CGGGGATCGACCGCGAAACGGACATAGCGGTCCGCCGTCGGTCGACGACCGCGCCCAGTGGATGCGTACAGAAAAATGGCAATCGGAACGACTTGCTTAGACGTTGTGCCTCTCGTTAATACCGTAGGCTGGACGTTGCAACGAGATCTGCCGATTTTCACAATGGTAAGCCGTCCGGCGAGGTCGGGTCTGGCCTCCAGGATGCCGTTCACACTGGTGATGCCGATGTCGCCAGCAGGAGTCTTTATGAGGTGATGCCCTTGAGCTTTAAAAAAAACTTCGGAGCCGCGCTGGCAGAAATCCGGGCCTCCTTGCCGCCAGGAACCAACATAGGGGTGTGATGGCAGGACGAAGCGCGCGTGGGACAGAAGAACAAGATCACACGACGTTGGGCTCGGTGCGGCACGTGTCCCATCGCGCTCCAAGACCAACGCACCAAGTCGGTCTACATCTTCGGCGCCATCTGCCCTAAGCGAGGCGTCGGTGCCGCCCTCGTCGTGCCCCGCTGCGACACCCAGGCCATGCAGTGGCATCTGGAGGAAATCTCCTCCCAGGTGGCCCCCGGTGCGCACGCCGTGCTCATGATGGATCAGGCGGGATGGCACACCACCGACAAACTGGCCGTGCCTGCCAATATCACAATCCTTCCTCTGCCGCCTCGCTCCCCGGCTGGCAGTTCATTCGTCAGAACTGGCTTCCAATCGTGTCTTCGAGTTCTACGACACAGATTGTCGCCCTGTGCTGCCATGCTTGGAACAAGCTCCTCGACCAGTCATGGGCCGATCATGTCCATCGGATTGCGACAATGGGTACATGAACTCTAATCAATGCAGTTTGGTATTAGCCGTCAAGCCGCTAAATTTCAAGCGAGTGAACCTGATATTCAGTATATTTACTATGTTTTATTCGAATATTTTTTTGATAAATTGAATTTTTCACTATATTTACTTTAATAAATAACGGGCTAAAATTATTAGCGACCGATGTATTTTTCCGGCTTGGAAAACGTGATTCTGATAATTTCGAGAATTATCTTGTTTTTTTTGATATTAATATTTCTATTCTAGCAATAGATGTTGTTCTTATGCCGCCGGTAATGATTTTGTGATATTTCAAAATCATTACCGAAAGTAGTGGATTTTGATTAGATTTGAGTGTTTAGGTCATATGTAATTGAAATTCCTTGAATGTCGCCTTCTGCAACAATCGTGTATCCCGGCGGGAAATAAAGTGGGAATGGCAAATTAGTGGCTCCCCATTGTCCTGGGTAAGGGGAAATGCAAACAAGAAAATTTTTCTTTGAGCTTGAATCTGGGGGGATTGCAAATAAATTAGCATTTCCCTGGCATGCTATATTCAATGTTCTGATATGTATCCCGTTTTTATTAATAGAATTTGAAATTATTATCTGAGGAACCGGCCTTAAGTAGCTCAGGGTATTTGCTCCCAACATTTCTTCGGCATGAGATGTGTTGGTAAAGAGAATTAGGGTGAAAATGGAAAAGATTAATTTTCTCATTTTTCATCTCCTCGTTGATAGTTGAGTTATGCAAATAGAATCAATAAATTACATTTACATGGTTAACAAATTTTTAATATAAATTTAAAAAATAGTCGCCCGTGAAATTCGCTGAAGGTCGCAGGCAGGCTTAGCAGGCTGCGGAAAAACCCAAGAAGCCTGTGGCGGCGCAGCGTGACATGTGGTTCGATTCCGGTTGGAGCCATTCAGCCCCTGGAGGATCGGTGCGCGGGTCGGATCAACGTACGGACAGCCTGTTTTCTTATGTGATACCGGTCTTCTTATGAAATGACTTCTTGGATTCATGGATAGAGGCAAAGGCTTGTGATTCGGTTTTTGTCGGCGGCGAGAGCGTTCCATGTGTCGCAGCAAGCCCGGATGATGGCCGTTTGGTCTGTCCAAAGTTGAATGGATAGGAATCTTTTCCGGAGATGGAGCCAGATCCCCTCGACCGGATTGCATTCCGGGGAATACGGCGGCAGCGGCACCAGGGTGATGTTCTCCGGAATCATCATGGCAGTGCTGCCGTGCCATCCGGCACCGTCGAGCACCATCATGACATGATCGTCGGGAGCCGGGGTCATGGCGAAGTCGGTCAGGAACAGGTTCATGGTGCCCGTTCGGGCGGTCAAACAAGCCGCCAACGCCCCCGACGTTGTGGCGGACCGCCGCATCGCGAAGCGCCTGGCGATCCATTCCGGCCAAGCGCGCCGCTTCCGCCCGGCTCAGGCCATCAAGAGCGTTGGCAAGCGCGCAGGCGCGTGCCGCAGCACGACCATGGCCGCGGTGACGAGCCCAACTGCGCAACTCCGACGCCGTCAGACCTTCCGATATCCTGAGCCCTGGGTGCATGGGGCCTCCCATATCTGGATACCCCAGTGACTCACATCCGCACGATTTTGGGAATCCCCCTTGGAGTCATTTCAGATGGCGACCGGTATCAGTCGCCGGGCAGGTTTCTCCGGACCCCCGGGCATCGCCCGCTATCTGCGGGACTCTCGGGCGGGCCAGCCGACCGGCCTGCCGGTTCATCAAAAAATCCAGATCGGGGTATTTTACACCCCATTCAGGGGAGAATCTGTCTTAACATATTGCTAATAAGAAGCATTAGTAATTCTGGCTCGCGCCGGAGCAGTGAGAAGGGAGTCCCTCATGGAACTCGCATGCCATCCGCAAGCGGAAGACAGAGCTTGGAAATATGAGGCCAAAGGTTACTGGCGTCCTGCCTCCTTAGGGGAAACGTTCCGTGTTTGGGCGCGCCAGTACGCCTCGCGCACGGCGCTGGTGGACGGGGATGCCCGGTTGTCCTATGCGGAGCTGGATGGCAGGATAGACCGCGTTGCGGCGGGCTTTCGCGCTCTTGGCATGACCATGGGCGACCGTGTCCTGGTCCAATTGCCCAACAGCACCGGTTTCGTTGTCACCTGCTTCGCGTTATTCCGCGTCGGAGCGGTTCCTATCCTGGTGATGCCAGCACAGAGGATGACGGATGTCGATGCCCTGTGTCAGCTGGCGGAGCCCGTCGCCTACGTCATCCCCGATCGCTTCCTGGGCTTCGATTATCGTCCGCTGGCGGAGGAGATGGCCGGCCGGTATCCGTTCCTCCGCCATATCGTGGTCGATGGCGAGCCTGGCCGCCATCACGCTCTCGCCGACATCGAGCGGCCGGCCGTGGTCCTGGACGGGCCGGGCCATCGTTCGGTCGCCCTTTTGCTGCTGTCCGGCGGCACGACCGG
>WASR01000209.1 GCA_009712615.1 Methanobacterium sp.
TATCCTTGTTTCTCCAGTCGATCATGGTGGAGAGTCCCTTATCGTGAATGGTGTAAGTTATTGGTGCACCTACCCTGGTTCTTTTATCACGCTGTTCATGGTCGAATGCTCTCCATTCAGGTCCCATATCAACGATGTTATCATCAATCACAAGTCCGCAAGCACCACAAACTACTTCGCCACGTTCATGATCGTTGATAAGCTTTTCAGATCCACATTCTGGGCATTTGGTTTCTTTTTTCTCAATTTCTGAAACATCCTGCTTCATCTGTTCCTTTTCAGAAACATCAGGTACTGAAATGCCATCTTCTACAACTTCATGCTTCAATTCTTCTTTCGTTTCCTTCGCCCCCGCTTTTCAATCTTTTTTGAAGAGGGAATGTACAAGTTTTTTCCAATTAATTTTTCAAGATTCCTTGAGTTTTTAGCAAAAACTTTTACAGATATATACTGACCTTTAGTAGGACCAAAAACATCATAAACAGTACCAAATTTTTTATTGTCTTCTGTGTAAACAGGTAAACCAAAACCTGGAGTTTGATTTGATTTAATAATTATTCTGTTTCTGTTGGAAATATGCGAAATTTTACCCAATTGCTTCATTTGTCGACCCATTCGTAATTTTGTTTTATCCCTCTAACCGAAACTTTTATATATTAATAACTAACCTGAACTGGTATATAAAGTTTGCGATAGTTTTAAAAAGGTATGTATATCGAATTGCAGAACTTTACACCTCTAATTAGGGCTTATTTTAGTTAGAGGGGCTTCCATCTTTTTTTGTCAAAAGCTTTCCATAATATACAGTTGCAATGATGCCTACAGCTGTTGGCATTAAGAAACTAACCACACGATCAATGAGGCTGGCCGCAATCACTACATCTGCAGGAACTCCTACAACTAAAAATAATCCGACCATCGTTGCTTCACGAAGGCCTAAAGCACCGGGTATCGTTGGTAATATTGTTATAAGGATTGCTATAGTGTATATGATGATCATGGGGATAATTGGAGGATATGATCCCACTGAAACAAAACAAAGGTACATTCGCAACATGTCAGTCCCCCACATCAAGAAAGAAATTGAAAGACCTAGTACGAACATTTTATGATCTTGTAGAACCGTTGCAAAACCTGTAGAGAACCTTTCAACATAGTATTGTATTTGTTCACTCACCGCTGAAAATGTGGTCTCTTTTTTGGTTAGTTTCAGTGCATATGGAAAGATGGAACGTGCTATTGAAAGAATAATTCTTTCTGCAATCTCTCGTTTTACACCAACATAAATTAAAAGCCCAAAAAAAGCCATTGTAACTATGATAAGAAAACTGATAAAAATTGTACTCCAGAAACCTATATGCCATGTTGAAATCATGTAAATGGCAAATGCTGACACCAGAACAAATGGAAAAAATTCAAAAACACGATCTGCACTTGCTGAAACAAATGCAAGGTCAAAAGATATTTTTTCAAACTTACTAAGGAGATAAGCCCTCATGGGTTCTCCACCAGCAGCACCTGGAGTGATGTTGTTTCCAAACAGACTCGCGAACATCATTATAAAAAGTTTACTGAAACCAGGAGATGTATCAACTACCTTCAAAATCAGTGACCAACGTTCAGTCCACATACAAATCAGCACTATCTCGAGAAGAATAGCTATTCCGATTATTTCGAGATTGGCATCTTTTAAAACATTTATAATATCTTGCAAACCCACTGCTACGGAAATAATGAATATAATCAATATTCCAATTACTATGGCAATTAATATTCCCCATTTATGCTCACGTATAAATTCGGAAGTGGTCTGCATTCTAGAGATTATTTAGTTGTTTGTATATCAACTTATCCATCGTAATGCAAAATAAAAAAAATAAGATTTTAATCAATCATGAATTATTATTTAATCCCCAATATGTCCATGAATGATGTGTTCTGATTTAATTTAGAGATAATTTCAGTTTCATTATCCACTATTTTAATAGCTTCTTTCATAACCTCTGAAATCATTTCTTGGGCCACACTCACAACTCCACATTCATCTCCTATTATTAGATCTCCAGGTTTGATGATGGTGTCTCCAATTGTGAGGTTTACATTGATTTCACCCTCTGTCAGAGGCCTTCCAGCATTTGGAACTACATTTCGAGAAAATACTGGGTATTTCAAACTTTTTATCCCTGTACTGTCTCTACTGGCACCAATAACTACTGTTCCTGAAATGCCCCGTATTTGTGCTGCTTCAGAAGCTAATTCACCCCAAACTGCAGTTTTGTCGTCTTCACAACTTATGACTAGGACATCTCCTTTTTTGGCACTGTATATTCCTTTAATTACTGTACCCCAATCGTTGGAAGATGTTTTAACGGTTGTAGCTCTTCCAATAATTTTGAAATTGTCAATTGGTTTTATATCAACTAAAACTCCATTTTTTCCTGTTAGTTTGGATAAAGCATCTGAAAACTGTGATGTTGTAATATCTGGATATACAGGTTCTTCAGAAGATTTGGAAGCAAATTTTTTTAAAAAGGTGTCTGGAGAAAGTTTTTGCTTTCCATCCATTTAATCAGTCCTGAGGTGTTGTAACTTCTTCAACTATTGTTTTTCCAGCCACAACTTCGTCCACACTGTGTATTGAACCACCATATTCTTCAATTGCAGTTGTGATAACATCGTAGTCTAGGTCATCACCTTGCATGGTAACTTTTATGTTCTCAGTTTCCTTGTCTATTTCTAGAAGGGTGATATTCACACCATCTACTCCATCAATTTCACTTAAATATTTAGCAAATGTGGGAATTATTGGTTCATGTGGTTTCAATATGTCCAGAACTATCCTAATAAGGCCTTTTGCCACTTTAATTTCCTCCGATTTTTTTTAACAAAGATGTTACAGATTTTTCTCTGTTCATCTAACTTTACTATGTATCAGTGTTATTGAGATCAACTTTCTATATACATTTTCTGAAATTTTGAATCAGTTTAATATTTTTTTTCAAAAAATCATAGAAAATGTTAAAATTGCAAATTTCCTGTTGATTCTTGTGGTTATTTACTTGGTTTAATTGGAATATTTTAATATACTGTGGTAAGATGTTACCATTAAAATTTTATATTCCAAAAAATCGATTGAGTAACTTTTCATTACAATGAATTTTAAAAATTGAATATTTTAATTGTATTTTGTTAGTGTTTCCTATAATTATCAGATCTGAAATAAATTAATTTAACCGCTTTTAGCTGTTATAAAT
>WASR01000111.1 GCA_009712615.1 Methanobacterium sp.
AGAAGTTAATCCCTTACGTCATCATTAATTTCAACTATCATCTCAATGAATCTGTGAGATCCATCATCAATGGATTTTAGCTTACTTCCATGGGCTTCATTTTTTATGAAATTGTTGTAAGGACCGTTTGCATGGAAATCCATCCTGCTGTCATCTCTCAATATCCCAACCATGTTCTTAAAACCCAGCGTGACTCCTGCTTGACTGTGGCTGCTTAACCTGGGCAAGTTAATGATATGGTCTGCCTCTTCAATCCACCGGGTCACATTAAATCCATTCGGCCATGAACTTGTATTTTTGGATTGGTGGTGGATGAAACCATCATCCCAGTTCCCTGATTCAAAACCTATGAATCTGTCTTCTTGTGTGCCCATACCAGATTTTATATAATTATCATGGGTTTTTCCATGTAAAACACCTGATTGATCCTGAAGCACATCTTTCAGACCGGATTGATCCCCAACAACAACTTCAGCACCCTTCTGAGTTAAAATTTCTCTCACAACCTTCACAGCCATGGGATGGGTGGTTGATGGGTATGGATCAGCTGAGTTTAGGGCTGGTTTTAAAAGTACCAGATCATCGTATGATAACCATTCCAAATTATTTGTAGATTTTAAAAGTACTTCTTCTATGCATTTGTAGAGTGAATCAGAATCTGGCAATACTCCCTCCACAAAAACTGTTCTATCATCCATCATAAACTCTCCATGTTTCATATTAAATAAGGTCTAGTTTCTCTAAAAATTCTGTGATGTTCTTGTTAAATTCTGGTGTGTTCTCAAGGTTACTTATGTGGCCTGCTTTACCTATAATTTTAAGTTCTGAACCTGGAATGTTTTGGTTCATGGTTCTGGATGAGGAGAGGGGTGTGAATCTATCATTTTCTCCAATCATTATGAGTGTGGGAACATCTATTTTTTGGAGTATGTGGGTCATGTCTGTCCTTGCGGCTTGGGCCAGGAGCACTCCACACACTGCAAGGGGATCGGTTCTTAACACCGTGCTTCTTATGAGTTTCACTCCCTCTGGATTGGTTTTAAAACTTTCCTCTGCAAATGTGTCTGCTAAAAAGCCGTCTGTAAACGGTTTTAATCCGTTCTTTTTGATGGAATCTATTGAATTTTCCCTCCATTCCTTTGTCTCGTTGGAATCAGCTTCACTCCTTGTGTCAGATAGAACAAGTGCTCTGACCCGTTCTGGGTACAACTCGTAGGTTCTAAGGGCCACAGCCCCTCCCATTGAGAGTCCGCATAGAACTGCCTGTTCAATATCGAGATGATCCATGAGATCCTTCAGATCATCTGCAAACATCCGGTAGGTGTACTGTCCATCATAAACTTTGCTTAAGCCATGTCCCCTCATATCATAGGCAATTACCCTGTAATTCTTCTTTAATACTTTAATTTGAGGATTCCACATGTTGTGATCGAAGGTCATTCCATGTATAAGAATTATGGGAAGTTTTTTGGGGTCACCCTGATCCTGGTAATGAATTCCTCTGCAGGTAAAGTTTTTCATGATTAAAAGTACCTCTTAAACGTTTATTCCTCAAAAATTAAATATTTCAAATCCCTGGTTATGGTGGTTTTTTACTTTCTATCCTCCCCTTTCAGTTCTATCATACCATTATTCATTTATAGAGTATTTGTGGCCTATATTGGTTTCTCTTTAAATGTTGATTTAAATTCCTTTGATTTTTTCAGTGTTTTCTTTGGCCCGGAATTGGGCAATTCTTTTTATCAGACGGATCGGCAGTGGTTTATCATGTGGAAACTGGATTGGGCGCTTTCCACTTTGCTTGTAGTACTTCAATTCATCTTTAAATCTTACAAACACAGCTCTACTGGCCGGATAAAATCCTATATGATTTTTAAATGCACCGTAGTAGAGCAGTATCCCATGAAATCTGAATGATGGCATTTTGTAACTTATTTTTTCTTCCGCCCCAGGTACAGCATTTTTAATAGTCTCCTGTATTTGGTCCAGTCTCTTTCGAATTTCAGGGGAATAATTTTTACTGTAATCCTCAAATGTCTCTATTTTTTCCCTATTTTTTTCCATTTTTACAGGCTCTCATTTTAATACAAATTACATTCAGATGATGGTTTCCATGTCCTTAATAGAAAATCTTCCCAATGATCAATGGATAATCCTTAGTTCTTACAATTCTCCAATTATCAATTGGTTTCTGTTATATGGTTTGCTAATCTTTTTGCAAGTGCTATTATTGTCAGAACAGGAGGTGCACCTGGAGATTTAGGAAATACACTCGCATCTGCAACGTAAAGACCTTCAATTTTTGTCTGGAGATTTTTATCCACGACATCACCTATGGAAGCAGTTCCACCTAGATGAGCACCCCGAGCATGTGTGGATACGATTGTTTTAGGGTCAACTCCTGCTTCAATTAGTATTGATGCTGCGAGAGCTGATCCTTCTGCTAATCTTGCTAAATCATCTTTTGTGTTGAATTTAATGACTTTATCCTGTGTTACTTTACCTGAAGATTCATCCTTTATCATTAACATCAACCCAAGAACGTCCTTTTTCTTGGCCTTGTGTTTATGCAGGTCGTTAACCAAATCATCAGTGAAGTGAGGTCCTATAATAAAATTATCAAATTTTATAATGGCGTTCATCTGTAACTCGCTGTTAAATTTTATATTTTTCAGGATTCCACCAACTGTGACAAATGTATCTACAAAGAGGTTGTTGCCTGCATTTATTCCTATTTTCTGTAACAATCGAGGTGTTTCTATAGCACCGGCTGCTAGAATTACAATATCTGCTTCAAATTTTTTATCAAAACTTTTAACACCCCTTACTTTTCCCTCAGATACAATTATATCTGTAACAGGAGTGTTCTCTATGATTTTTGCACCATATTTTTCTGCTTCATGAATATATGCCATACTCGTCCATTTTGCATCTTGCAGACATCCAAGTGCACATTTACCGCAGGGTTTGCAGGAGCTGGGATCTATAAATTTTGGCATTTTTTCGACTTCAAATCCCATTGTTTCTGCAGATTCCATTATTCTTTTAGTGCCATCTCCAAAATGTGAATCTGGAAGCTTGCTTAAAGTTAATTCCTTCTTTGTCTCTTCTAAGTCTGATGTTAAATCAATTCCCCAATCTTTAAAATCAACTGCACAGTCTTGCACACCATTTCCAAGTGTTACAAGAGTACTGCCCCCCATACAAACAGTGCTAGATAGTTCTGTGCCCACATTTTCTA
>WASR01000309.1 GCA_009712615.1 Methanobacterium sp.
CTGAAAATCTTATTAAAGGCAATTATAACTATTTTTCAGCTTATTTTAATCAGTTCCTCGAGCATAGCCTTTATTATTATCATTTTACTTAATGTTGGGTTGTTAAAACTTAGTTAGGTTATTCCCAATATATTGAAAAAGGTAATTATTAAGGGAGATTCATAGAAAATACGTTTGTACAAAGCGCTACAGATATACGCCAATATAAAAACCTTTAAGACGGCTTTAATTTAAAAAAAAGACACTACTAGCGTGTTTTTTTAGATTTAGAACCACAACCTTTATATGTGTTCATGAATGATGTAGTGGTAAGTCCATTGTTCCAGACATGAAACAAACTTGTTTGGAAGAACCGGACACGGAGGCGGTATAATTAAGCGAAAATTATTCTTATCAGTGCTCCTACTATTCGGGGTAGCACTAGTCTTGAATGTAAATTTTGCTTCAGCTACAAATGTTACTACAGATAAAGCAAAACCTAAAGTCACATCGGTAAGCCCTGTTAACAACAGTGTTTTGCTGAGTGATAAATCAAAAAAAGTTACAATTAAAGTTAATTTTAACGAAAAAATCAAAATTGGCTCAGGTACGGTTGAATTAAGTGCAAATGGAAAGTCAAAACCTGTTACAACAACAGTAAACGGGAACACACTCACCATAACATCAAAAAATGCACTCGCAACAAGCACCAAATACAACCTGCTCATTCATTCCAACACTGTGAAAGACAGTTCAGGAAATGGAAATTCAATTTTGAGGTACACATTCACAGTGTCACCAATAACCAAGGCACAGATGAAGGATGGAATATCCCGTGTGCAGAATTTTTACACCAAAAACAACAGATTACCTAATACTGTGTCATTTGGAACTAAGAAGATAACCATATCCGAGTTTCAGAAGATCATTGCCACTCAGGGCCTGAAAATAAACACAGTAAAATCTTCAGCAGTTGGAAAATCCAATGTAAAATCTGTCACAGCATATGGTTGGAATTCCTGCTCAAAGGGCTGGTACAAAACAGGTGGAACTTGGCTTGACTACTGTCCATTCTGTCATTCATACAACTGTTTAGTTTACAATCCTAAACATACATACGAAGGTGAATGGACCTGTTCCAAATGTGATGCAGATTTCTGTAACTGTGGAAGATGTAAAGCCACAGGATCACAGGTTTACCTTGTAAAAGCATAAACCTGAATAAATAACAGACATGACTTAATTCAAAACGCCATGTAAAATCATGGCACAACCCATTCTTTTTTTTTTAAATTTAATATAGAACCAATCCTAACAAATCTATGGCTCAATCTATTGAAATAAGATTTATTGAATTCCAGTTAAATGTACATATGAAATGGAGAGTGGAGTACACACCTTTAATACCTAAATTATTGAAGATTTGATATTCAATTCAATGAATGGACAATAAGCATTATTAATAAAATTATATTCCCCCATCCCATGTAAATTATAAAAAGAGAACTATTATTCAATTCTATACAACCCTGCACTGTCAATTATTTTCGATAATGTGGATTTTATGTGGGCCTATGAATTTATAATATATTTAACTGGTCATGCAAACAGTGGATTCTTCAGATTTTAAGATGTTTAAACCAGTATTATCACCTATTACCTCCACGTATATCTTCCATTTGGGATCTGTTTCATCGAAATTCATATTAATTTCTTTGAGCTCATCTTCAACCTTTTCTAAAATATCTGTGGATTCTAGGGTCTTGTGGGATACAACAGATGTTTCAACAGTAAAATCATCCCCAGGTTCCATTTCTTTTAGGGCCAGTTCCTTTAGGTTGCGAACTATCTCCCTTAGATCAGTTTTCACCACTCTTTCGATGGGAATAACTGTAGAAACAATGCGGGGTTTTGAATTTCGAATTAACTTTGCTGCTTCGAGAGAATCAGTACCGAGTTCTACAAGAACCACATCTAATGATTCAGATTCTTTAATGTAAAGTTCTGGGTCTCTAAGGGTCAAAACACCTTCTATTTCATCAATTCCCCCAATTGCATCGACTTGTTCATTTATATCAAATAATGATCCTGCGTTATCTTTGTTCGAACTGTTGAACTTCACAACCAGATCAAATTTTTCAGTATTCATAATCCAAACACCTCCAAATTTTAATGTTACTAGGTTACTAATTAATATGGTTTTAATACTAAATAACATTAACGTAAGCATGATGGAATCTAAAGGCATGATATCTGCCGACGGTCTGATATCTTTTTTAGTATTAATTATCTTATTGACTAGTTTTATTAATATAATAGGCGACAGAATTGATACAGTAAATTCAATTGACGAAGCATCAGAATCAAGAGTGTTGGGTGAGAATATAGCCCAAGAAATAGAAACTACACGTTCTAATGGGCCGGGATATTACACAATCTACAAAACGCCCAGAACCATATTACACGAGTATTACGTTGTACACATCAATTCTTCGGGTTTGTTCATATTTGTAAATGGAAAGACATGTTACTCTTTTTTGGGTTTGGTGAGGGTCACAGGATCTGAGTACTTCAGGGATCTTGAGGTGACAATGAAACCAGATAAAACTTACAACATCTCAAATACACAGGACACACTCACCAACACATGGATCGTTGTCAGGGAGTTAGAGTAGTATGGATGACCATGGACAGATAAGTGCTGAATTTGTGATGATAGTGGGAATTGGATTAGTTACCACACTCATATTTGCACATGCCAGTTTAGAAGCAATAGAACTTAACACAATAACATCAACAGCAAGAAATGGCATTACAGAGGGAATTGCCATGGATTCTATGGCAGTTTATCCATCGGAAAAATTCAAGAAGTACTCAGAAACCTATCCCAGACTCAAAACATGCTCAAGGGTTGTGTACATTGACACTAGATGTATTAATTTAGGTTACGACCGTACTTATCAGAAAACTAAATTACAGATAAAGATCAGAGCGTCGACACCAGATAAAATGAACCAAGTAGAAATGGACTGTTTAGGGGACAGAATAAATTATTATGTGCGTAAAAATATTTGTAAAGCATTTAAAACCGAAGACAGGGCAAACATTTACTACAACCCCGCATTCTCAGACCATTACATTATCACCACTTCCAACGTGGAATGGATCTGATATCAAAAGTGTGTATAGAAGACGTATAATGAATATTAAAG
>WASR01000361.1 GCA_009712615.1 Methanobacterium sp.
CTTAAATACAGATAATGTTGTTGAGTTTAAAATTAATTTTAATTAATTCTACCACAATTCAATCTTTAAATATAATATGTTTTGTTTACTTGTGTTTTGTTTGTAGAGTTCACATTCCACCACAGATAACTTGAGACAACAGCTATTCTAGAGCCCTGTGGAATGAATCTGTATGTGCCCTCAAAATCTGTCATGGGTCCGTTGATCTTGAAGTACCCAATGAAATCTGTTCCATTGTTTGTGAAGTTGCTGTAACCTGTCCAAGCTGCACACTTCATGTCAAAATGTCCTGTAACAGGGGTCTGGAACATTGCAGATTTAAAGTCCTTGTTTATTAGGTTTTTCATTGTGTTGGATGTTACATTGATGGAGTCGACAGTCCCATTTCCTGTAAGACCACTACTTGTGTAACAGAGAGGATCTTCATACTGATCTGCACCCTTCATATCCACTTTGAAGTTGAAGTGTTCTCCTTTACCATAAACATTGTATGTGCCTCCAAGTGATCCTCCGTTGTGGGTATTGTTTGGTATAGATGCATAGCCAGTGTAGTTGTAGTTCATTTGGTCGAATGCGTAGCTCATAAGATTATCCCTTGCAACGTATGCCGTGGAGGATCCTATGATGATTATTAGAAGTATTATAATGCCTATTTTGGATTTGCTGTTCACTGGAATCACTCATTCAAATAAATAAAATAAAAAAAGAAAGAAATTTTTTGCATTATTGTGCTACGATGTTGCACAGTGTTGCGGGTGTTACAAATACCATGGTAACTTTACCATTTCCATCAACTGTAAATATTTCTTCTTCAAATACTGGTTCTAATGAAGATCCGTTGCCTGATATTGTAGCTGGGTCTGTGTTTATTATTATTGTGCTGTCTGTTATGTTTGCTGGTAGTTGGTTAACAGGTAAATTGAGTACTGTTACATTGTATTTGAGGTCATCATTTTGAGGTTGTAGATTTTTGGACCATCCTTGCATGCCTAAAAACATGTCGCTAGTATTAGTTGCTAAAGTCTGGTTAAATAGTCCTTTCCAGGCTAAAACTCTGACTGTGGTTCCTGCTGGTAATGGATCGTTACCATAACCTGCTAGACCACTTAGGTCCATTGTTACATTACCATTTGGTTTGATGTATCCATCAACGTAGTAATTTTGTACCGTACCATTTTTCAGGGTCATATTTTCGATGACTGCGTCAAAATGGAACCATGTTGTACCGTTGTTTGTAAAGGCTAATTTGGTTGATGATTGATTTACAGTGGAGTTGGATTTGCTTGTACATCCGCTTACAGCAACTGCTATGAGTATTAACATGACCAAAAGAATTATTGCATTTTTACTGTTTTTCATTATATACAAGCCCCTAAAGTACTGTTACCACCTTATATGCCACAATTGCTACAAATACTAGTAGTAATGGTACGATGGCAATATTAGATCCCTTAACAAACGATTTAAATGTCGTATTCTCAGTTTCAGAACTTAATATCTCTTTAAGTGCCAGTAAGGCTATTAATGCAATCACTGCAATAATACTGTAAGCCATAACCTCAGTAGTTGTTACCGTAGTTGTGGTTGTGGTTACTGTAGATATCATACTATTATGATCTAATTATTATGGTATATATGATTTTCTATATTTTAGTCGTAAAAAATTGTATTTTCAAATTTCAAGTCGTTTTTTTATATAATTTTTCAAATCAGATAAACCAAATACTCTGTTTTGTTTATATCTAACAAAAACAGTTATTAAATCACTTTCTAACATTTTCCATGTTCAGTTTTCCATGTTACATTTTTAAATTTTATATGAATATTTGATTGGAAATTGGTCATGTCATGTTCACATACAAATGAAGAGATCTGTACACGTTGTTAGTGTCTGGTAACTTGTAAAGTAGGAACTGAATATTCTTGTAACCCACTGTACCTGCAGTGAAGCTGTATGGTATCTGCGTCTGATTACCACTGGTCAATGTTATGTTCTGTTGATTCATTACTGTGCCATTTGAACTTATAACCAGTTCATAATTTTCTGTTTGATATTCATGGTTTACAATGCCAATTATAACGGATCCATTTTGTCCAATTGTTAAATTGGTTGGATAATCACTGGCCTTGCCGTTGGGTCCTAAAATATAAAATTCTGTGAATGATTCTCCCTGTTTAGGTTTTAAGATGATATATACAGTTGTGGATATTGCAAGTAAAATGGTAATGATGAGTATGATTGAGAGGATTTTACTTGTTCTTGATTCACCTTTAAACTGATCTTTAATGGAACTAGCAAAACCACCGAAATTCACAAAGAATTTTTCACCTTCAGGAACTCGTCTACGCCTGATAAACGCTATTAACAACATTACTAAAGTGAATGATGACAGACAGATTAGTATGGGTGTTAAACGAATTCCCCATGGAGTGTAGTTTAAAATTAATCCTATTAAGGGAGTAACTGCAATACTCAGACCAAAACTAAGTGCAACACGCTCAATACCATCCAAATCTTCTTTTTTGGGAAATAATGCTGCTATTAATGAGTAGCCGGGTATGAAAAGAATGAGTAAAAGTCCAAGCATTGTTCTTACAAAATTATCGTTTAATATGGGATTAATAATAAATAAAATTGTGATTACAGTTGTAATTAATATTAAAAATAAATCTTTCGAAACAAAACTTGGATAACTGTTTTTAATTTTTTCAGTTTTTGAATTAGATTCAACTTCAAGTTTTTCTATGCCACTATCTTTTTTACTTGTGGATGTGAATTCTTTTATATTTTCTGATTCAGTTTTTCCATATAAATCCGGTTTTATTGCATTTTTAACTTCGTTAACTCTTGAAAAAAAATACTTATCTTCATCATCCAATTTTTTCATACTTATGGGGTATCAAATATGTTAAAACAAATACAATGGCGAAACCAATTAATGGAAACCCAAAGCTCAATGCCAATCTTTCAAAGAGGTCTAAATCATTTCTTCTGGGATAAAGTGCCGCAATCAAAGAATATCCTGAAAGAAACAATATAAGTATAATTATTAATATGGTTCTCAAAATAGAGTTCAATAAATTTGGTTTCAATATTATCATTAAACATGCAATTGTTGCTAATAAAACCAAAATAAGATCTAAAATTCTAAGCCGGATTTTCATTTGTTAAACTC
>WASR01000278.1:0-1063 GCA_009712615.1 Methanobacterium sp.
AATTAATATAAAGTAAAAATAAATTTAAATCATCTTTTATTTAATTCGTTCCAAGTGTTTTTATCCGCGTATATTTTTTCCATTAGTTCCATTCTTCTTTCTACAGCTTGAATACGTTCTTCCTTAGCAATTGATTCTTGCTGTGTTTTATTGAATTTTTCTAATAAATCTGAGTAGTCTTTGCTAGTAAAATCCTTTACTTTAACTTTATCAAGTGAAATAAAAGGATATACTTGCTCATAACGTTTTAAATAACTCTTTTCATCCGGTATCAAATAAGCACTGGTAACTGCATCTGGAACATGACCTACCAAATAATCTGCGAGGGTATTGTCTCCAGTAGAGTTGCAAATTGTTGATATGAAATATTTTCTTAGTCCATGGCTCCTATATCGTCTGAATGCGCCTTTTTCGTGAGATAATTTGTTAGTATCCCCTAATTTTGTGAATATCTTAATCATGCCACCTGTAGATAACATATCTCCAAATCTGTTTACAAAAATAGTTCCCTCCATATTTGGGTGTATATTGGGATTTTGGCTTTCTAATCTTGTTTTTAAATATGCAAATATTTTTTGATGTGCTTCAGGAGGTAAGAAACTAAAATGTGTATGATTCACCTTGTCTCGTTTCAAGTATAATGTTAAGATACTGTTTTTAATTTCTCTTTCACTGTCCAATAATTCGGCTATGTTTCTTACTGGTTTTTCAATTATTTTTTCTATACCATCTGCCAGTTTTCGTATGGTTAATTTTCTAATTTCATTTTGTGCTAACCCTGTTAGAGCCATTGTGTAAATTATAGCTGTATCTCTTGTATTTGCCACATTTGTTAATTTTAATATTTCATCCCTTGTTAAAATAGGGCCTTGGTTCTTCTCTAAAACTGTATTTCCCCTTTTCTTTTGAATGGGATTGTAATGTCAAAAGTTTCATAAAAAGATTTAAGAGCTGCTAACCTGCGATTAACAGTTGATGGAGCATTACCAATTTCAACTAAATAATTTATAAAACCGACCATATGTTTGTTAATTTTACGGTATCTTAACAGTTCCCCACTACG
>WASR01000278.1:1073-3170 GCA_009712615.1 Methanobacterium sp.
ATAGTTTTTCGGGAGTGTATTTTGCACTTTCCTTGTTCAGATATTTTAGATAAATATCCATTGAGTGCATATAGCCATTTCGAGTATTTTCTGCAAGATTCCGTTTAGTAAACCATTCTGATAAGAATATATCGAGTTCTAACATGGTTTTATATTGTCCTTACTTACTATTATATAGACTGTGAAAAATATATGATAAGCATAATATGTCGCTAGAGAATAGTGATTCTGAATGTAATTCAGATAGTTCATATTTTTTTTAATTTTAAGGGGGAAATCGCCATGAAAATTAAATACACTACAATGATTGTAAGAGATATGGATGAATCAGTTAGTTTTTATCGAGATGTGATGGGATTTAAAGTGGACAGCCGGCACAATCCAAACCCAGAAATAGCGATAACATTGCTTAAAGGCGAAGGAGATGCCATGGTTGAATTGATTAAAGATCCGCAACACGATATTGGAATTTATTCTGTTGGCATGGATGTTGAAGACATTGAAAATACTGTTGAAGAACTGAAATCTAAAGGAGCCAACATTACCATGGATCCCGTGCCGATTACAGTGGGTAAACTGGCTTTCCTTGAAGATCCGAATGGAGTGAGAATTGCTCTGATTCAACATCTCTGAATTATCATTATTTATTTTTATATCAACCAATATTAGTTTAAATTAACTTATTTAAATTCCTTGTTCGTTTTTTGGCAGTAACAGTGTCAATCCCATGGTTATTAAGGACAGAACTGCCAGAATTATAAATATCCACTGGAAACTTCCAGTAATATCTAAAATTTGTCCAGCCATGCTGGGTCCAATAACAGCCCCAATATAACCAATGGATATAACCACTCCCCCAGCAACTCCTGAATGTTTTTTTGGCATTATTTCAACTGGTAAACTGAGTAGTGTGTTGAAACGAAGTATGTTGATTATTCCAGCAACCACCATAATTATGAGAATTGAAACCCCCGCTGCAGGCATTATCCACAATGCCAGAAATGCAAATATCAAACTTGGAACCAGTATTAGAAGTTTTTTCGATACATTAATTTTTGAATACAATGTAGGTACAAGTATCACTGTTGGAATGCCTACCCATAGCATGATGGATGTTAACAGGCCACTGACGTTCATGCTTATTCCCTTTTCAATTAAATAGGTGGGAATCCATCCAGACCATGTGTAGAAGAATATGTTGTGCAGTAGAAGTATGAAAGCCAGAAGCCATAGTGTTTTATTTTTTAGAACCTCGCTGAGTTCCATTGATCCTTTATCATGTTCTGATTCATGGTTGGTACAAGGAGGCTCATCAACTATTATCCACCAGAGAATTGTGGTTAAAATCAGAGGGAAAGCCCATATGTAAAATACTTCCTGATAACTGTTTGTAAACGAATATATTATTGGTACAGTAATGGCGAGAGCCAAACCAATACCTGCCAAAACTCCAAATCCATTAACAATCCCCATAACTGAACTTGTTTGTTCTACAGAACTGCAGGATCGTGCTAACTTTGGTAAATTTGCAAATGTGAATCCCATGCCTATTCCAAAGATTATTGAAAATAGGAGTAGGGAAGAGTAGTTAGGAGCAGTGCCCCTGAGCACAGCACCAATACAGGCCACAATTGCACCGATCCCCATTGTTTTTTTGAGTCCAATTCTGTCTGCTGTTATGCCTGCTGGAATTGCAACCAGTGCAATCATCAGAATGGGTGTACTGAAGAGCAAACTTGTCTGAAAGTGTGAAATATGCAGATTTGCTGCCAGTATAGTTTCCATGGCAGGTGTAATGAATAGATATGCCCATATAAAAAAATTTAGAATTATTGCGATGGATAATGTTTTCCATGGCAGTTTAAAATTGTTTTTATCAAAATTTGTACTCAGTTTATGCATCTCCAAATAATTTAATGAATGTTCTGGTTAAGTCTTCTAAATTAACACTGTTTATATCGTGTTTTCAAAAAAATTTAGTTGGTAGCCAGGTTAATATCAATCTTTTTAAAATCATTCCTTAACCATAAATAAATCGTACTTGCATATACTATGTTGCTAGTGTGATGCAAATAAATTATTAAGTATGAATGAAAG
>WASR01000080.1 GCA_009712615.1 Methanobacterium sp.
GGCTAGGTGCGTGGCTGCAAACCACGTCACTTGGGTTCAAATCCCAATCTCGGCCTATCTTTTTTATTCAAAGTGGATTGATAAATTTTTTAGGCATATCATCGTGAAGTTATTTTCAGAAAAATAACAAAGCCTACAAAGAAACATGAAAAAAAATATTATGTCCATTTGATCATACAGATAAATCACTCAATCTATATGATTCTTAATAATCATAAATTTTAATCAAATTATTTTGGACAGTGAAAACCATGATAAAATTGTACAACACCATGACCCGCAGGAAAGAAATTTTCGAACCTATAGAAGGAAACAGGGTAAAACTTTTTGTTTGTGGTCCAACAGTTTACGATTATTCCCATATTGGTCATGCCAGAACCTACATCTCATTCGATGTTATTGTCCGTTATATGAAGTACAGTGGATATTCAGTGTTCTATGTACAAAACATCACAGATCTTGATGATAAAATCCTTAAAAGAGCTGATGAACTGGAAACATCCCCTCTTGAACTTGCAAGAAGATACGAAGAGAAGTACCTCCATGATATGGATCTACTGGGTGTAGAGCATGTTAACCTATATGCAAGGGCCACAGAGCACATTCCAGAAATAATAAGACAAATTGGAGTGCTTGTTGACAAGGGATATGCATATGAAACAGATAAAGGAGTTTACTTCGACGA
This sequence comes from Methanobacterium sp., assembly GCA_009712615.1. GTDB lineage: Archaea > Methanobacteriota > Methanobacteria > Methanobacteriales > Methanobacteriaceae > Methanobacterium_B. Next base: position 686 of record WASR01000080.1, read on the forward strand.
ATCTAAATTTGAGGACTTTGGAAAACTGAGCAACAGAAATATCGAGGATCTAAATGTCCATAGAATTGGTCCTGACAGTTCAAAGCGAAATCCTGGAGACTTCGCACTTTGGAAAAAACGAGAAAGGATCTCAGAAGAGCAGGAAATGATATGGGATTCACCATGGGGCACTGGTAGGCCCGGATGGCATATAGAAGACACTGCAATAACAGAAACTTACTTCGGACCACAGTACGATATACATGGTGGTGGATTGGACCTTATTTTCCCACATCATGAGGCTGAAATTGCCCAGATGGAAGCCTCCTCCGGTAAAAAACCAATGGTTCGTTACTGGATGCACACAGGATTTTTAAATGTAAAGGGTGAGAAGATGTCCAAATCACTTGGAAACTTCATAACCATCTATGAATTGTTGGAAGAATATTCCCCTGAAGTATTCAGATTTTTCGTGCTTTCAACCCACTACCGAAGCCCAATAGATTTCAGTAGTGAAATTCTTCACCAGTCCAGCCAGGGTCTCAACAGAATTTATAATTTAATTGAAAAAATCAACTGTGAACTAGACAGTGACACAAGCATATCACTTGATAACGATTCTGATTACATACAAAAGCTTGCAGCCGTCAGGGAAGAATTTTTCGAAGCCATGGATAATGATTTTAACACACCTGCAGCAATTTCAACCATATTTGATCTCATAAGAGATGTTAATCGTGACATCCATGAATCGAACATTTCAAAGAATTCACTCACCAAACTCAAAGCAATAATAATGGAATTTGGATACGTTTTAGGTTTAGATTTCTCAATGGAACATGGTAATGAAGAAAACCTTGAGATAGAATTGCTTGATCTATTGAAGTACGTCAGAGAAAAATTGCGTCAAAATAAGAATTGGGAGCTTTCAGACCAAATAAGAGACAAGTTAAATGATTTGAACATATCCCTTGAAGACAAGAAGGTCTAATTTTTATATTATTTTTTTAATTTTTGCGTGATCCAAAATATTTATTAGCAATGTTAACAATTGTTATTTAAATGAGCTTAACAATTGTTATGATGGTGGACGAATAAGATTGTACAATACCATTTAAAAAAAATTGTGAAGTGAAAACCATGATATACGATGTTATAATCGTGGGGACAGGAGCAGGTGGTGCAACTGTTGCCCATGAACTTTGTAATGAAAATTTAAATTTATTGATCCTTGATAAAGGTTCCAATATCCCAATGGGAAATGCTGTAAGCAAAATTAAAATCACAAACTTAAACCTTGAAATTGATGCACAACCAGATAACCCTGAATATGAATTTTTAAACCAGCCAGCTGAACTCATGGAAATTGTGGGAGTAGGGGGAACAACTCCTGTTTCACTGGCAAATGCCTGTTATGCATGTACAAGTTGCTACAAAAATTCAGCTACGGCACAGTTTAAGGGACATGACCTTGAACTCTTTGAAGAATTGTTGGATGCAAGCAAAGAACTCAAGGTTGGATCGTTACCATCCCACATGATGGGCCCTGCAACCACCAGACTCATGAAGGAAGGTGAAAATTTGGGTTACTTCATGGAACCCATGCCAAAATTTATAGACTTCAGCAAATGCGACAGCTGTGGCCTCTGCATACTTGGATGTACCAAGGGAGCCAAATGGGATGCAACAGATTTTATGAGGGAAGTTCAATCATCTGAAAATCCGCCTGAAATGGAAACAGAATTCACAGTCACAAAAATAATTCACAACGAAGGACAAGTCCAGGGCGTTGAAGGAATAGATGGAAACGGTGCAAAAACTGTTTACAAATCTAAAAAGGTAGTTCTTGGAGCAGGAGCACTTAACACTCCCCAGATCCTCATAAATTCTGATATATTCCAGGATGTTGGGGAAGGATTGTTCACAGATCTTTTCATCACAGTGGGTGGTTTCCTGAAGGATGTTAAACTTAACAAGGAAATTCCAATGAGTGTTAAATCAGAATTTGGACCATACTTCCTTTCACCACACTACGCAGGACAGCTAGTTGGCATGATCAACGAAAAAGGCTTTGAAGCAGATGAATCCGATGTGATGGGCATTATGATAAAAATTGCAGATGAATCCAATGGAAAGATTCAAAATGACGGAACCATCACCAAAAAATTGACTGAAAGGGATTTGAAATTATTTAAAAAGGGTTATAAAAAGAGTGTGGAGCTTTTAACTGCAATGGGTGTAGATCCTGATTCAATATCATCTACTGCAATAAGGGGTGCACATCCCGGTGGCACAGCTGCCATTGGAAAGGTGGTAAATAAGAACCTGGAAACTAAAATTAGTGGATTGTACATCACCGATGCCAGTGTTATTCCACAGGCACCTGGAAGACCACCAATACTCACAATAACAGCCCTTGCAAAGAGACTTTCAAACAATATTAAAAATGAGTTTAAAAACTCTTGAATTGCAAAGCTAATCATTTCTTTTCAGTAATTGAAACC
>WASR01000334.1 GCA_009712615.1 Methanobacterium sp.
AAACAAGAATTGATTATGGTGTTTTATTTTTAGTATTTGTATTACTTTGCAGTTCAACAATTTTATACTTTGTAGAAATTGGAATTAATGATAATATTAACAGTTTTGATGATGCATTTTGGTATTTGCTGGTGACTGTAACTACTGTAGGATATGGTGATGTTTACCCTAAAACTGGAATTGGACGAATAATAGGGACTATAATAATGTTCACAGGAATTGGATTTATGAGTTTTTTAACAGCCACAATTACATATGCATTATTAAATAAAGAGGATAAATTAAATGATATGAATGGTAAATTAGGCAAAATTGATTCAGATATAGAAGAACTTAAAGAAATTCTAAAAAATAGAAAATAAATTCCCACTTTTTTGTTATTGAGTATTCATAGGTTGTAAAAATGTAAGTACATTATTAATTAAAACTAATTGCATACGATTTTGTTTAGTACATTTTTTATTTGATGCAGTAAAACCCTGCCTGCATGTAGGACATCCAGAATAATTCAACCACTTTAAAACCGGTTTTTTCAAGTAACAACAGGTGTTCCTGAACTGTAATTGGGAAAAATTCCACATCAAACCGTTTTAAAAAATTATCCACAGTATCTGCATCCCTGCCCATGGTTAGCTGATAATTTTTCACGTACTCCTTCACCACAGCAATTCCTTTCTCTGTCTTTGGGCGAATATTTTCAAAGGTGATGTAAACACCACCTTCTTTTAGCATATCGTAACATACCCTGGTGGTTTTAGCCCTTTCATCTTGAGAGAGATAGTGGTGGGCCTGAATTGCAGTCACAACATCCGGCTTTAAATCAGGATCAAGGGAGATTACAGATGTTTCAGCAGGTTCAAGAATTCTGAGCCTTTCCTCAGGCAAAGCTGGTAGTTTGGTTCTGGCCAGATCTAACATTTGGGGGGATGGGTCTGAGATTATGAAGCTGGTGTTATCAAACTCTTCAATGGCTTTTTTAACCAGGGTTCCTGTTCCACATCCTGTATCCAACCAAATTTCAGGTTCTTTTATGATTGTTTTCACCATATTTATTGTTTCACTGTGAAATGAGTCGTAATAGGGTATGGTGTTTCTGATCTCTTGATCATAATCTTCTGATCTGTGGGATGAACAATTATCCTTAGCAGCCATTTATAATTCCTCCTTGAAGTTTTTATCAAAGAAAAATACATTACACGTTAATAATTGTATATGGCTAGTTGTATCTAAATATTTAGATATCAGTTAATAATTAGCCTTAACTCAAATAAAAAAAAAATGGAATTATAAAGGATTCAGTTTTATGCCCTTGTGCTGAAGTTTAACCGGCATATAGTGTTGCTGTTTCCTGCCATGTCTTTAACTGCACCTGTTGGTATGTAAACTTCGTAGTTATTCCTGTTTAATCTGGTTTTTAACATTTTGATTGTGAGCGTGTTTCCAGATATGGTTACTGTTGTACGGGTAATTTTGCCAGTGGTCATGTTTTTTATATAGATGTTTGAGAACCTGGTTCCTTTGCTTATTTTCTCACTGAATCTGATGGTTATGGGTGTGGTTAGGGCCACTCCCCTTGCATTGTTTAGTGGGTTGGTGCTTGTTATTTTTGGTGCGGTTTTGTCGATGGTGTAAGTGTTTGTGTAGATTGTGGAGTTGTTGCCTGCCAGATCCACTGCGAAATATTTGAGGTTGGTTGTTGATTTGATGGTTAAAGGTCCAGTGTACTTGGTGCTTGCGGTTGTGGGTGTTTTACCATTTAAAGTGTAGTAAATGGTTCCATTTTCATTCATGGTTAATTTAACTACTTTGTCGGTGTTGTAAAGTCCAGATTTAATATTAGAACTGGCCTGGGGTGGTATGAGTTCATCATGAATGGCATACAGGTTATGGTCTTCACTCCCAAAGTAGAGTGTGCCATCGCTTCCAATACTTGGGGATGAATCAATAAATTTTCCTGTTTTATACTTCCATTTTAAAGTTCCGTTGGGGTTGAAGGTATACAAGCAACCATCACTACTTCCAACATATATTACTCCATCACTTCCAATAGCTGGAGAAGATAGTTGGAAGGGTGGTGTGCCGTTATATATTGAATACTTCCATTTTAAAATTCCATCCTTAGTTATAGCATATAAAAATCCGTTCCCTGACGCAATATATATTGTTCCATCTTTTGCAATAGATGGAGATGAATCTACATAACCCCCAGTTTTATATGTCCATTTTAAAGTTCCGTTGGGGTTTAAAGCATATGTGTTGTTGTCTTCAGATCCAAAGTATATGGTTCCATCACTGCCTATGGCAGGGGAGGATGTTATCATACCATTTGTTGTGAAATTCCATTTTAGTGTGCCGTTTGGATTTACTGCATATAAATTGCTATCTTCAGATCCAAAGTATATGGTTCCGTCACTTCCAATGGCAGGAGATGATAAAAAAATACCTATTATATTAAGGAAATTCCATTTTAAGGATCCATCCGGATTTAAGGCTGTGAAGGTGCTTTTATTGTAATACTGTTTATTTGCAGTTCCGAAGTATATGGTTCCATCATTTGCAATTGTGGGTGATGTTGTTATCATACTCCCATTAGATGATGTGTAATTCCATTTTTGTGTTCCATTGGGGTAAATAGCATAAAACATGTTATTGGTAGTAGTTCCGAAGTATATGATGCCGTTATCATCAATAGTAGGAGATACAACTATTGGACTTCCAGAATTGAAGCTCCACTTCACTGTGCCGTTTGGATACAGTGCATACAAATTTTTATCCTCACTTCCCACATAGATTGTTCCGTCTGTGCCTATGGTTGGGGAAGATGCTATACCCTTTCCAGTGGTAAATATCCATTTGGTGTTGTTGGTCTGTGGTCCCTTGTACTCTGATTGACCAGTATTGTTGTGGTCGTGATGAAATTTGGGCTGTGGAGATGTGGCCAAACCAGCCGCTGAAACCGATCCAGAGAGAATAATCATCCCAAAAAAGATTAAAACTAAAAATATAACAGCCTTACCAAACTTATTTTGTCCTTCCCTTGTTTTTAAAATTGTTTTACCCCTGCCTGCTATGTTGCCAAACCCCCCGAGAATCTAAAATAATCTAATCTTAATATTCTACTATAACCTTAAACTTTTTTTCATCACTATACCATGATGTATAATTA
>WASR01000235.1:0-238 GCA_009712615.1 Methanobacterium sp.
GAAGGTACGCTGAACCTGAAAATTGATTCAAAATCAATAGATTCCATGAAGGCCATTCCTAAAAATAAATTTGGTCTGATTAAAGGTGAGGGTAAGTTTGGAGATGTTAAATTTATTAAAGCAACCATCAACAACGAAATATCTGGTGCCCTCGTATTTCCAGCAAAAAGTGAACATAACGAAGATGTGTTGGAATTCATTACAGATAAAAATCTCTGAAAAATATTCAAATTTCAAG
>WASR01000235.1:248-3150 GCA_009712615.1 Methanobacterium sp.
AAGTAACCGTCATATTAGGTTAAAATAGTGTCGTAAATAAAATTGATTGTTACAAAGAGTGATCAAATGATAGAAAAAGCATTAGAAGCATTGAAAAATGGAGAGATCGTTTTAGTATTTGACAGTGATAATCGTGAGCGTGAAACAGACATGATCGTGGCTGCAGAATTCATGACTCCAGAACATATGACCCAGATAAGAAATGATGCAGGAGGTTTGTTCTGTGTACCACTGTCCTCAGAAAATTCAGATGCACTTGGAGTGCCATTCATGACAGATATAATGGATATTGCTAGTTCAGAATATCCTGTTCTTGCAGAGTTAAATCCTAACGATATACCATACGATGAAAAATCTGCATTTTCCATTACTGTAAATCATAGAAAAACCTTCACAGGAATTACAGATAATGATAGGGCATGCACCATTAATGAGCTTGCTTCACTCTGTAAAGAAGGAAAACAAAAGGAATTTGGAAAGTACTTCCGTGCACCAGGACATGTTACACTTTTAAGAGCAGCAAAGGGACATGTGCTAAGTAGAAAGGGTCACACTGAAATGAGCATTGCATTAATGGAAATGGCAGGCCTCACAGAAGTAGCTGTGTGTTGTGAAATGATGGACGATAAAACAGGAGGTTCATTACCCACAGCAGAAGCTGAACAGTACGCCAAAGAACATGACCTTGTGTTCCTAAGCGGTGCAGATCTCATTGAAGCCTACAAGAATTATAAAGAAAACGACAGTTAAGTCGTTTTTTAAAATATTTTTTTTCTATTTAAAAGAGTTAACCAGGGTATTGAAATCTGTATACCCTGAAAATTGTGGTGTGGTTGCTAATTTTACGATTTTTTCAAGGTCTAAATATTTTTCTACAGTTTCAATTGCATTTAAACAGAAATCTTCAAGTTTGATCTCGACCTCTGGCATATTCCCCCTTTCCTTGAGCTTCACCTTTGGTATTGTAGCAAAATATTCGGGATTTATTCTGGATTTAATGTATTCTGTAGCTTCCTCTGCTATTTTAGAATCGTACACTTTATTTAGGATTAAACCAACAGTGTTTATCCCTAATTTTTCCATCATTTCCACATGGGCAGTTATATCTACTGCCGCAGTTTCAATTCCTCCCTTATTGCAAGGTGAAACCATTATAACAGGTAATTTAGCGGCTAATGCAATTTCAGCAGATGAAAATGGGATTTTTTCGTTTAGAAGTCCTGTGAAAATGCTCATAACTCCTTCAACAATTACCAGATCAAAATTTTTAGAATTAACAGCTGGAATTACATGATCCAAATCCATCCATCCCAAATTTCCTATTTTTATGGAGGAAAAATCTTCCATTTTCTCTTTGTTCAAGTAAAGGGACGGCACAATATCCCGAATATCAGGACCCACTTTTATTGAGGTTACCCTCATTCCACGTTTACGTAAGGCTCCAATTATTCCAGTTGTAAGGAATGTTTTTCCTGAATCGGACCCTGTACTTGCCATCATGATCATTTTTGTGTTATGAAATGGTTTAGAATTTGAATTTATAACTTCAATCCCTGTTTCAATTCCCATTTCAGATTTTATCTGTTTTAACAAAACTTTGTTGGCAGCCTTGATCTCTGTCTGATCCCTATCATCGGCTCCTATAAACTCCAACATATTGTTTCTAAGCATTGGATTTTCATCCAATGCCCCATGTAACATGACCCCCACTGCATTGCCTTCGTCATTTGTAACGCCTGAAGTAATTTCACGGGGATCGTTCTGGTAATCTGTTCTTTTTACATATGATTTCAAAACTGGTTTTGCATCACCAGTTATTTTGCCATACGTGTGACAGTGAAATCCTGTTACTGAAGTTCCTTCCAAATTTTTTGTTAAGAAAGAATCATTTACTATTTTGGCTTTAACACGATCTGTTCCTACCATCGGGCTGAAAGAAACATCTAGAATTCCCATACCCTTCTTTTCAACTGGACATGGTGATTTTCGCCCAATATCTGTTTGGTTTGCAAGGAGTTGGAATCCTGAACACATTCCAAATATAAATTTGCCCTCGGAATCCATTTTGCGTATTTCCCGTTCTAGGTCGCGGCCAACGCTCTGGGTTTCGACTATGCTCCCTCCAGGTATTATTAGACCATCTAACTCTTTGTGCATTTTACACGCATGTACAGTCCCAGTATTTCCTACAATATGGGTCGGAAGATGTCCAAAATCCTCAAATGCCGGTAAAGCTCCTTTAACATAGAGAAATCCAATATTTTTCATCTTTGGTATCTTTCTTGTCCCTCAATCATAAATGTTTTCATTGATGGACCCCTTCATAGTTCATTCTAAAGTTTGTAGTTCTATTCCCTTTGTTTCGGGGAAGGTCCAAATGAAGATCGCAACGCTCAATGCAAATATGGATCCTAGGAATATTCCACTTCCAAGACCGTAATAAGTTGCAATGACTGCTAAGATAATTGGGGTTAAGAACTGTGTTCCACGTGCAAGGTTGAATCCTGCGCCCAGTGCCGTACTTCTTATTTCTGTTGGGAACATTTCTGAAACTATGGGCCCATATCCTCCATATATGCCTGTTCCAATTCCAATTATAAACATGAATACAAATATTAAAGGAGGATAAGCTTCGATATTGGTCCAAAAAATAGTGATCATGATCAGACCCACAGCCATTGTTGTGGCGAAGCTTGAGAAAGCGGGTCTTCTACCAAACCTGTCAGCGACGAATCCAAATATTAATAGGCCTATTATTCCTCCTACTTGATTTACAATTATCCAAAGGGCAGATTTAGATATTGAAATATTTTGCTGAAGTAAATATGTTGGTAGCCATGAATACGTATACCAGTAGGCAGAACTACCCAGTATTGCTAGGATCAGTGCCTTAAAAAATAGT
>WASR01000212.1 GCA_009712615.1 Methanobacterium sp.
ACAACATGAAAAATTGCCTGGAAAAAAAGCTCAACATAGGGGATCCAGGGTTTGGAGATTATTTCATGGATGTTCTAACAGGGGGAGGACTTGGAGATCTGGTGAGGAGAACCATCCTCAAAAAAAGAAGTGTCACAATAAAGAATCCTATCATGATCAGTTTAGGGTTTAGAAGACTTTTTTACAATCCATACGCCCCAAAATAATCTTATTTCAACTTTTTTTTTAGGCTTTAAATCCTCCAATAATGAGAACAATACTTGCGAGTCCAATTGCCACCGTCACCATTCTTTTAAACTGGGCCTGTGGGATTATGTTCACTAACATTTTACCAGAATACGAACCAAAACTTCCCAGAACCACGACTACAGGTACGTAGTAGTAGTACTGGGGTTCGAGCAAGTTGTTTGTAAGATATATTGGTAGTCGGGTCAGGTCGATGAGCACTGCCAATGCAGCCAGGGTGGCGATGTACCTGTACTTATCCAGATCATATGATATTAAAAATGCACTTCTAATTGGCCCACCAATACCAGCTAAACCCTGTAAAAGTCCTGATAATCCACCGCCAAAAATTGTGTTGGCCCTGTTTGCAGCCACCTTAATATCAGGCTTTAAAAGAAATGTTACAGAGTAAAACAGGAGGCAAATTCCTAAAATTATTATTAAAATGTTTTGGGGGACATAAACTACTAAATAGGCTCCTAACACCGTGAGTAATATGCTCGGAACACCAAAGAGGAGTATCAGTTTCTTATCAAGGCCATGACGAAAGAAGGTTGAGGCGCAAACGTTACCAGAAAGATGCCTAACAGCTACCAGAACAAGGGCAGTCTTAAAATCCACAAAAAAGAGTGCAATGGGAAGAAAAATTGTGGAGGTACCAAATCCTGCGACAGTGCCAACAACAATTGACAGGAATGCAGCCAGAAAAAACAGCAACGAAGCATCGTACATAGACCTTAATATGATCTTTTTTCTATAAAAATTTTTATTAGTAGCTAAAAAAAAGATTTTAAGGGTAAAATCCGTGCCATAAAATATTTTACCCCTCTAACAAATCGGTTTATTCTAATTTTGGTACTGCAAATTACTCAAAGTGTCTGTTTAATATTAATCCTTCCTTCTTTTGAGGGATAATGTGGCAAGGATGAGAAACAGAACTGCGAATAGTATGAGTGCGAGTATATCTGGCCATATCCTGCTTAAACCCCATCCCTTTAGAAGAACTGCTCTGCATGCATCCACAGCGTAAGTTGGTGGCACTAAATACGATAATGGTCTTAACCATACGGGTATGGCTTGTATTGGCCAGAAAACTCCTGAAAGCAGAAATACTGGGAGGATAATAAATGGTACAAATTGCACGGCTTGTCCTTCTGTTTTTGCTAGGTTTGAAAGTAGTATTCCAAGTGCCTGTGAAACAACAGCAAGTAGTGCAACAACCAGAAATGCCAGGAAAACATCCCCTACAACTGTTATCCTGAAAACAGCTATGGCTACCAGTAGGAGAAATGCTGCCTGCACAGTTCCTATGATACCAAATGCAATGGCATAACCTCCTACCATTTCAGACTCGCTAATTGGGCTTGAAAGCAGTCTTTCAAGAGTTCCTGATGTTCTTTCACCGACAAATGCAAGGAGTGTGAGTAGGGTGGTTAACAAGTATACTATGAATCCCATTACTCCTGGAACAACAAAATCTATGAACTGAACATTTTGGCCGTAGACAGGATCAGTATTCAGTTTAACAGGAGGATTTATTCCGTTATTTTCCATGGTGGTGGTTATGGCATCAGCCACACTTCCAGTGATTGCAGTTTTTATATTAACAATGCTTTCATCGTCTTTAATAGTTATTTCAGTGCTTGAGTTGGAATTTCCTGAACTGTTTCCTGTTTGGCTTTTAATAATATCTTGGGTGAAATTTTCAGGGAATATGATAACTGCGTATGATTTACCGTCTTGAACTTCCTTTGTTGCAGTTGCATCATCTGTCATGTAGGTTATATTCATGACCGAGGTGTTTAAATTGGAAATGATGTCATTTGAAATCGAAGTGTTCTGGCCATTGGGTAAAACCACGCCATTATCATGGTTAACTATGATGGTGCCCACATCTTCAACATTTCCACTGAAGGCAAGTCCAAACACAAACATGGCGAAGATTGGCGCGACTAAAATCAGGGCAATGGTACGTTTATCATTTTTAACATCTCTAAAAACCCTTTTAGTCACTGCTAAAGTTCTTGAAAGATTCATTCGCGAACCTCCCTAGAAAACATTAGAAAGGCGTCTTCAAGAGAATTTTTACCTGTAACCTTGAGTAGTTGGGCTGGTTCATCCTCAGCTATGAGTGTTCCTGATTTCATGAATCCTATTCTGTCGCAGTGTCTTGCTTCATCCATGTAGTGAGTTGTGATAAGAATTGAAACACCATTATTCTTTAAATCGTCGAAGTATTTCCAGAATGAAACCCTTAACTCTGGATCAACTCCAACTGTGGGTTCATCTAAAAATAGGAGTTTTGGCTCGTGGATGAGTGCACAAACAAGTGAAACCCTGTGCTTCATACCTCCGCTCAGATTTTCAACAAGCTCATTTTTCCAGTTTTGAAGGTCAATAAATTCGAGTAAAGAATCAATCCTGTCGCTTATCCTCTGTTTATCCAGTCCGTATATCTCCCCAAAAAATTCCATATTTTGCTGAACACTCAACCCTTTGTAAAGAGCTGTTTCTTGGGGCATATAACCTATTTGTTGAGATATAGAATGATCTGGAACTTTGGTTCCAAGAACGTATGCTTCTCCAATTTTATAATTGATAAGCCCACACAATAACCTGATGGTTGTGGTTTTACCTGCACCGTTAGGTCCTAAAAGTCCATAAATTTCTCCTTTTTTTATTTTAAGATTTAAATCATTTATAGCAGTGAAATCTCCAAACTTTTTAGTTAAAGAGGATGTTTGGATAACATATTCATCATATTCCATAACGATCACCCAATCCTAATCCTAAATAATGTCTCTACCAATATTTTTGGACCAACATCAAATTTATAAACTGTTATTTTCTTTACTGCCTATTCAGTTGAAATATGGGAAATTTTTGAATATCTTTCGATGACAATATTATAGTCTTACC
>WASR01000078.1 GCA_009712615.1 Methanobacterium sp.
ATTTAATATCAGATCAAACTATTAGAATTTGATACGAATTTTATTTACATTCAGAATTAACATACATATTTTCAGCGTTAATATTATATTCCTCATTTTTGTTCCTTATACTGTTCCATTTCACTTGATTATTCAAACATCCTGGATCTGGAGCTTGAACATTATTTAAATAGGTGTATGCCCGGGCTCTGCATCCTCCACATATATTTTTGTTTTCACAACTTCCACAATTATCCTCTAAAAGGGTTTTGTTCCGCAGATCCTTTAAAAGAGGTTGATTTTGCCAAACTTCTTCAAAATCGTCTTCTAATATATTACCTAACCTCAAAGATTCATCATGGGGGAAGAAAACACAGGGATACATGTCACCGTTTGGTTCTAAACTCATATAAAATCGTCCAGCCCCACAACCTCCTACAAAATCGGCTAACTGCATTATCTGTGGATTTTCATATTCTGGATTGTAAAAATGAGTTGGAATAACACTTGATTTCATAGTTTGCAATGACTCTGCAACAGAAGCATATTGGGGTGCAGTGGAAAGTACTTGCATATCACCATTAAAATTTTCATTATAAGCAGTCTTAAGGAGATTAAACCTTTTTTGTGGAGATATGTCCATTTCACTGATATTTGTACCGTTTCCGGTTGGTATGAAATTGTACAACATTAGCCAATGTGCACCGAGTTGTCTCACAAATTTTATCATGCGAGGAATTTCATCGATGTTGTGTTGGGTGACTGTGGTTGATACTTCTACGAATAAATCTTCTTCTACGAAGTTTGTTATTGTTTGAACTGCCCTTTCCCATGCACCATCTATTCCCCGAAATTTATCATGGGTTTCAGGATTCAAACCATCCAAGCTTATTTGAACAAATTGAAGTCCAGAATCTATGTATTTATCACAAAGTTTCTTGTTAGAAAGACTGTATCCATTTGTAGCCATTGCAGGATACATTCCAAGATCTGAAACGTTCTCAATAAGATCTCTTATATGGGGTTTGGTTGTGGGTTCTCCACCAGAAAATGCTATCGATGTAACACCACTTCTTGACAAAATCTCGAGACCCTCTTTTATCTCGCTATCGTTCATCTCATTTTCTGCTTTTTTCCCTGCATTTTCATAACAATGGGCACATTTCATGTTACAAGATTTGGTTATGTTCCATACAACCTGGAATGGAGCTCCAGGAACAAAGGGTTTTTTGACTCCAAATTCTCCAATTCCTTTAATTACGCTACTTAAACCTTTTATCCAGTAAGGGTCTTCCATCAATTCACTCAAGTCTTGATCAGTAACTCCAAAGCTTTTAATTCCTCTGTTAATAATAAATGAAAGCATTTTGGAAAGTCCCTTGCAACGTATGCATGCATTTTCCCTTTTATTAAAAAGTAATTCGAGCCCTACTTCAAGACGATTTCCATGATCCTTTTCACAGTAATCAAAGGTTCGACTAATTAGAAATTTTGATAAAGGATTATTAGATACAGCTTCGAAGGATCTTATCATATCCCCTACATCTAAATCACTCTTTTCTTCTTTCTTCAAATTATCCATATAACGTCCTTCTTAACATTGATGTGTTAAACAAGAATTTTTTTTATTTGCCTCCAAAAATAATTATCCCTAAATCACCTTATTACATTTTAGAACAGCATCAATAATATATTTTATGATCTTAATGAAGGGGCAATTGACACAGTGGACGAACAAATCCGGACAAAAAAAGGTTTATTTCTTGGAAGATCAAATGAATCACATGGAATTAAATGGTAACAACAAGGTGCTGATCTTACTTTTTATTGGGGTTTTTATGGGATCCCTTGACATTGGTATTGTTGGACCGGCACTTCCCGCAGTACAATCATACTTCTCAGTTAATGAAAGGCTGCTTTCGTGGGTATTCACCATTTACATATTGTTTTTTATGATAGGAACGCCATTAATGGCCAAACTATCAGATATATACGGCCGTAAATCTATTTACATCCTAGATATTACCTTGTTTGCATTGGGATCTCTAATCACCATCACATCCATCTCATTTGAAATGCTACTCATTGGAAGAGCAGTTCAGGGAATAGGGGCTGGTGGAATATTCCCTGTTGCAAACGCATTTATTGGTGACATATTCCCTCCTGAAAAAAGAGGTGGGGCTTTGGGTATTATAAGTTCAGTATGGGGTATTTCTAGTGTATTGGGGCCAATATTGGGAGGGTTGCTCCTTAAATTTGGTTGGCAATCATTATTCGTCATTAACTTGCCAATTTCTGCAATGGTACTAATTGGAAGCTTCTACTTACTTCCCAAGACATTTGTTAATCGGAATATTAGATTTGATTGGTATGGGTTGACTGTTTTAAGTATTTTGGTGATATCTTTAGCATATGGATTGAATCAGATTGATGCAAACAATTTTGTAAATAGTCTGCTGTCAATTTCAGTATTGCCATTTATTATTTTAAGCTTGTTACTATTGCCTGTTCTCTGGAAGATTGAGAATTGGATGGAGGATCCTTTGATTCAAATTGATCTATTCCAAAGTCGAGAAGTCAAACTCATAAATTCCATGATGGTTGGAACAGGATTAATTCAAGCATCAACAGTTTTTATTCCCGCTTTTGTTGTGATAGGGCTTTCATTTGGCAGTTCTTCAGCCAGTTTAATGTTACTTCCGATTGTAGTTACCATGGCAGTTGGAGCTCCAATAATTGGCAAACTCCTGGACAAATTTGGATCAAAAAAAATTATGATAACTGGTTCATTTGTAATGTCAGCAGGCCTATTAATGCTTGGATTGTTTCCTGAATCATTGTATCTCATCATAATTTCAGGATTCCTGGTTGGTGTTGGAATGAGCACTGCCATAGGATCCCCTCCAAGATACATCATGCTTGTGGAAAGCCCACCTGAGGAAAGAGCATCTGGTCAAGCCTTGATCAATATAATCACAAGTGTTGGACAATTAATGGGGGGAGCGTTGATTGGAGCGTTGATTGGTTCTTACGCCGGTAAAATAACAGGATTTCAATTAACATACATAATAATGTTTTTTATAGCGATAATAATGACAATTTTGGCATTTGGACTCAAAAGTAAGGAAAAACAATTGAAATTTGTACAATGAATATTTATTT
>WASR01000241.1 GCA_009712615.1 Methanobacterium sp.
AATGCTAATTAAAGTTGTCAAAGAGTATAATAATATAACGGAGGAATATTCGATGTTACATGGAACAGATGTTTTAAAGAAAGGTTTCGCTAAAATGACAAAGGGCGGAGTTATAATGGATGTTGTAAACGCTGAACAGGCAGCTATAGCAGAGGAAGCTGGTGCTGTGTCAGTCATGGCCCTAGAAAAAGTACCTGCTGATATTCGTGCTGAAGGTGGCGTTGCAAGGATGGCTGACCCATCTAAGGTTCGTGAAATAATAGATGCAGTAAGTATTCCTGTGATGGCCAAAGTTCGTATAGGTCACTTCGTAGAGGCACAAGTCCTACAATCACTTGGTGTAGATATGATAGATGAAAGTGAAGTCTTAACACCTGCAGACGAAAAATATCACATCGACAAGAAAAATTTCACCATACCATTTGTATGCGGTGCAAGAAATCTTGGTGAAGCTTTAAGAAGAATTGATGAAGGAGCTGCCATGATCCGTACTAAAGGAGAAGCTGGTACAGGTAACATTATAGAAGCTGTCAGGCACAGCAGACAAATATCAAGCACAATAAGGGAACTTCAGAACAAAACCGAAGAAGAACTCTGGTCAGTTGCACGTGAACTTGAATCTCCATTAGAATTAGTTAAACTCACAGCAAAGGAAGGTAGATTACCAGTTGTGAATTTTGCAGCAGGAGGTGTAGCAACCCCCGCAGATGCAGCTCTCATGATGCAGTTAGGTTCAGACGGAGTATTTGTAGGATCAGGTATATTCAAATCAGAACAGCCTTCTTTAGTTGCAAAGGCTATTGTTGAAGCAACAAACAATTTTAAAGATGCTGAACTAATTGCTGAAGTATCAACGGACCTTGGTAAAGCAATGCCAGGACTTGAAATCAGCACAATACCAGAAGAAGAAAAACTACAAAAAAGAGGATGGTAAACACCTTAAAATCCATCCATCTTTTATAATTTTAATCTATTTTAATAATTTGAACTCATTACTTGAGTCAATTCAATTTTATCAAAAATACTATTTCAAATAAAAATTCAGTTAATTTGAACCAAGCTTAGAAGGGGAATTTACCATTATTAATGAATTAGAAAATGATTGTTGTTCAGTTATTATACAAGTAACAGATAATCATGATGTGGTTGCATTTAGAAGAGATGCGATGTTCCCTGCTGAATTATTTATAGCCCAGGACAATTTTTACGGGAAAAGTGCAGAAATACAATTCAAAGTTTGTGGTGGTCTTTTCTTCCATACAGTGATAACCAGTGATGGTTGGATCTTAGCAACAGGTGGTTTTGGAACGAGTTACAATCACGAGCTAATGATACTTGCCAGTCAAATAATGAATAACGGTTCAATAACACAAGAATTACTGGAAAATACCCATCCAATATTAACAAATATGGGCTTGGGGCACTTCCTCATTAAAAGTCCTGATAATCATGTTGCTTTTGAGATATACTTCGATGGAACCGGTTTAAATAAATTTTTTAAAATGAAAAATGGAGAATTTATCAGTGTGCCCAATGATCCACAGTACTACAGGGAAGGACTATATTCTGAATTTAACATTGATCCTTTAAAAGCAGCTGCAGAAATTGAAGGCACTGATTTATGGGGGGTCAACAGAAGAAACGTCATAATTCATGATGTTGAAAAAACAAAAAACAGTACACTGCTTAAAATTTGGGCATCTTATGATGATGGGTCCATGCTCAAAAGAAAAGGAAAAGGCGGTCCCGATAACATTAGATTCTTAGATGATCAAATAATTTATGGAAAGGATCTTCCAATTATTCCCAACATTACCAAGATAGGGGAAATAAATTTATTAAATCCAAAAGAACCAGAAATCTCGAAAACAACAGTAAAAAGCAATGATTAATTTTTATAGAATATATTAAGATGTTTTCATAAATAACAATGAAAACTGTTTACATTTCAACTATTTTTTGATAAAAAAAATGGTATTATAAAGGTGATAGTTTTATGATTACAAAAACTCCACTAAAAGAACTTGATAGCAGGATGAATAAGTTCAGATCTTTCATGGATGAACAGTACCCAGACTGGGAATTTGCTGTTATATTTAGTAAGATAAATCTTTATTACTTTACAGGAACCATGCAAGATGGAATGCTAATAATTGAAAGGGATAGATCAACATTCTGGATAAGAAAAAGTTTTGAAAGGGCAACATATGAATCATTGTTCGAAGATTTAAAACCAATGCATAGTTACCGTGATGCAGCTGCAACATACGAAGATCTGCCCGAAACTGTGTACATGGAAACTGAAGTAGTACCACTCGCAATGTACTCCAGATTTCAAAGACATTTTCCATTTAAAAATTTCAAGTCATTAGATCACGTTGTGGCCCGGGTAAGATCAGTTAAATCCGAATATGAATTGTCTTTAATGAGAAAGGCAGGGGAAATACACAGACACGTACTTGAAGACCTTGTTCCAGACATCCTTGTATCTGGTATGAGCGAAACAGAATTTGCATCAGATCTTTTTAATCTAATGATGGCAGAGGGTCATCATGGTGTTTCAAGATTCGGTATGTTTGATACAGAAATGGTTCTAGGACAGCTAGGTTTTGGCGAAAGTTCTATCCATCCAAGTTACTTCAATGGCCCTGGAGGAAATTCCGGGATAAGTCCCGCTGTTCCATTAATCGGAAGCAGGGATAAAAAGCTTCAAAAGGGTGACTTGGTATTTGTAGATGTCGGATGTGGAGTTGAAGGTTACAACACAGACAAAACAATGACCTACATGTATCAGGCTCCCCTCACAAAGGAAGCAATTGACGCACATGAAACTTGTGTTGAAATACAAAATGATATAGCGTCCATGTTAAAACCCGGCGTAATACCAGCCGAAATTTATAGAAATATAATTGATGGTTTGAATCCCGAGTTTTTAGAAAACTTCATGGGTTTTGAAAATCGTACAGTCAAATTTTTAGGTCATGGTATAGGTTTACTCATAGATGAAACCCCTGTAATTGCGAATGGATTTAATGAACCCCTTAAAGAGGGAATGGTGTTTGCAGTAGAACCTAAAAAAGGAATTAAAGGAGTTGGAATGGTTGGAAT
>WASR01000109.1:0-893 GCA_009712615.1 Methanobacterium sp.
GGTGCCCCCTTGCCGGCAAGTTCGGCGGCCAGGACTGGTTCGATCTCGTTGAGGCGGGCTTCCAGGTCGGCAACATGGGTGACGGTCAACCAAGGCAGGACGGCGGCGACCTCATCCGGGTCCACTTCGGCGCCGCAAGCCAGGTCGAATACGTCGCGCGGCTGAAACAGTCGGCCGCGATAGACGACCTTTTTCGCCAGGATTTCCCTCGGGCGCTCGACCAGCACCTCTCGCCCCTCAAGCATGGCTTTTTCACAGTCGTCTTCGAGCACGATGGGGGCGGCCGTGATGATGTCGATTTCCTGCATGCCAAGAATCAGTTTGGTTGCCACGGCGTCTTCCCCGTAATCGGGAAACAGGTCCGCTGCGGTGTCGCTGAACCTGGGGGAGCACCACCTGGCGAGCCTGACGTCGAGAACGAACAGGTCGAGGTCTTTGCTCTTCCGGTGCCTGTAGCGGCGCAGCAGCATGGAGCCCCCGCCGATCTGGATGGGGAACTCGACGCCATGCTCTTTCACCACCTCGTCGATGACCGCGTAGACGGGGCGCAGCAGGGATTTCCAGGGGTCGTTGTGCGGACCGTCAGGGACTGGGAACGAGGGCATGCAGGTGCTCCTCCAACTCGGGGCGATGGAGGGCTAGTTTCCCACGGTTCTTGGCAACGTAGCGGGCTAGATCGGCGGCCGGGATGCGGTGGCGGTCGCAGAACCGCAGCACGTCCGTCAGCGGCACTTCGCCCAGGAACCGTCCGAGATGCCCGAAATACTTCGGCGGGACGGCATACGAGCGGAGGGCATCGGCCAACTCGGCAGCGCCAATGCTCTCGGGAAACGGCACTGTCACGCTGGTGACCACAACGCGGACAATGTCATTGGCGCGCGTATACCGGCGCG
>WASR01000109.1:903-2559 GCA_009712615.1 Methanobacterium sp.
CACCCTGGCGTCCCCGGACGACACCGCTGGCTTGCGGCGCCGGTGCTCCTTCCTGAGCTGGGCGGCCAACTCCAGGATGCGGGAACGGCAGGCAGCCGGAACCAGCGTCTCGACCTTCACCAGGTCCGAGGCACCGCCCGTCGTTTTGTACCGCTCTTGCCGCTCGACCTTGCCCATAACCAGCCTCCGGCATGAAATATAACGTCTCCAGGAGACGCCTTCAACCACCCCCGACAGGACGCCTTTGATGGACCAGCCGATCGACGGCGGCCAGATCGTCGCAGATCAGCAGATGATACTTGTCGAGCCTGGCGATGGCAGATTCGAGTTCAAGATTTCGCCGTGCGATCCGGAGCTTCTGGACCAGATCGGTGGTTCCGGTGAACAGGACCCGCCAGCCGTTTTCGACCAGGGCTCAACCCAGCGCGGCGGCAAGATGGCTTTTGCCGCCGCCGCGCGGGCCGGACATGATGGTGTTGGTGCCTGTGCCGAGCCGCCTGGCGCCGGCGGCGAGCGCCAGGATCGGGCGTTCCGGACCATGGGCACCGCTTCGAACTCGACGGTAGCGAGCGTCTTGCCGGGTGGCACCCAGAGTTCATTGGGCAGCTGACAAGGCGGGCGGTCAAGGATGCACCACAAAGAAGCGCCTAAGGCAGAGAGGGCGCATAGGCGGCGGCGTGCATCAGCATCGCATGCCCCTCTATGGCCGAAATGGCCACTTGCGCCGAAGGTGGAGGCGACAAATCTGATCAGCGTCTCCCTGACCGGTCTCGGCCGCACCGTCTCGCAGGCCGCGCCGGCGCATGGGACATGAAATGGAGGCATCCGATGACACGAGTGCGCATCGAGGGCTTCACCATCTCGCTCGACGGATACGGAGCGGGCCCGGATCAAGACATCGACAATCCGCTCGGCGTCGGCGGAACGGAACTGCATCAGTGGCTCGTCCCCACACGCACCTTCCAGCGAGCCTTGTTCGGCAAGGACGATGGCACGACCGGGGTGGACGACGATTTCGCCGCCCGGGGCTTTCTAAATGTCGGGGCATGGATTCTTGGAAGGAACATGTTCGGCCCCATTCGAGGGGACTGGCCGGATACGAACTGGAAGGGCTGGTGGGGTGAGAGCCCGCCCTATCACGTTCCTGTTTTCATCTTGACCCATCACGCCCGCCCCCCGATCGAAATGGAAGGCGGCACGACGTTCCATTTCGTAACAGGAGGCATTCACGAGGCGCTCGATCATGCACGTGAGGCCGCCGCGGGAATGGATGTGCGGATTGGCGGCGGGCCGGACACGATCAGGCAGTATCTTCGCGAGGGACTCATTGATGAATTGCATTTTGCTATCGCGCCAGTCCTGCTCGGCCGGGGAGAATCGCTGTTCGGAGACGTTGACTTGCGGGCTCTGGGATACCAATGCGTTGAGTTCGTAGCCTCGGAGAAGGCCACGCATACCGTCCTCCGGCGCCAAGGGCACGGGGACGCCCAGCGTTGGTGAGCAGTCGCGGAGGCCCGGGTCGGCACACTCTATGATCAGCGCCGGCAAAGAAGCGACGACACTGGTGACGTTTTGGATCACCGGACTCGCGATCGTCTGAAGATCAGGTTGCTGCGCCAACCGAGCCCGACACCGATGCTCTGCATTTTGCCCCCC
>WASR01000109.1:2569-3094 GCA_009712615.1 Methanobacterium sp.
CCCCAATGGAGACGGCACGACCGCCGCCTGAGCTGCGAGATCGGGCCTCCCCCCCATTGCCGCCAGTTCCCGGAAAATAATCCTGCCGCGTTTCCATTGCCTGAGCTGGATGGCCCGCAGGCGATGGCACATCCATTCGCCCTCAAAGACATGGCGGATCGTGAGCATCAACCGGCTCGCCAGAGGCCGGAGCGGGGACCATTGCCGGGTTGCGCCGCAGCGGCCAGGTCGGCATAGAACATTGCTCATAATTAACATAAAACTTTATTCATACGTCCAATCGATAATTGCTATGGCACGGGCCGCGAATCATTCAACCAACAAGAGTCCTCACATGGGGATATTTTTCTCTTGAAAATTATCAAAATATATGAATGCGCACCCCCGGCATCTGACGGAAAGGCCAGAATATCATGACTTATTTCAATAACCTGAAGATCCCCGCGAAGCTCCTGCTGTCTTTTGCGGTACTCGTGCTGATCATGGTCGGCAACGCGGCCATTTCGCTGACGCAGATGTCGTCGA
>WASR01000030.1 GCA_009712615.1 Methanobacterium sp.
CCACCGCGCCGCCAGCCGGCCCGCCCTCCCCAATCGCGCCGGGTCCAGCAGACATGCCATCGGAGGCAGCGCGTCGGAGGAGCGGTGCGATCCCGATCCCCCGACCAGGAGAACTCCGGCCTCCTGTCTTTTCAGCAACGACAATCCCGCCGCGGTCCAGCCTGACGCGGCAAACCGAACTCCGGAGGTGGCAATGACCATCATGGCGCCGCCGATTCGTCCGGCAAGATGGATCATGGTTGTCATGCGTTGCGCGGGCGTTTCTCCAGTGGTGTTTACCAGGTGGACCTCATGGTCGGTTCTCCAGTTCGCAAGACAGGAGAGGAGGGCCGGGTCGTCTGTCGCGGCGACGGCGATGATCGACCAGTCGATATCGAGAGACCGGGTGAATCCCCAGGACTCGGCCAGGTTTTCAAAACCGGTTTTGTCGCTGGCGATAAGGACCTGAATGACTTTCGGTCGAGAGGTGGGTTGAAGCGTCAAGGGCGACATGGCCTTGACCAGAGCATCTTGAATCCAGGATGTGTCGAAGCCTGTTCCTGTCCTCTTGAGGGAATGCTCATAGATCGTGTCGAACGCGCCTTGTGGCGTGTTCTGCCGGATCCAACTTCGCGGCCGCATGACGGCCACCATCGGAATTCCGTGTTCTTGCGCGAAGCGGGCCAGGAAAATGTCGGCCATGTTCGGAAACATGAAGTCGGCCCAACGCATGGGGACAAGCGATGAATGATAGCAGACGGCATTCGTGCCAAGGACATGGACGGTTCGTTCCTGGCGCAACTGACTTTCGAAGTGGAAGACATACCGGCTGTCCATTTCGTAATAGGCCGTCACCGGCTGTTTCAGTAGGACACCATGAGCGCCTGCAATCGCCCTTTTTTCGTGCTTTTCGACCACACGGATCATGCTTGGGACAAAGTCCACGGGATAAATCAGATCATCATCGGCGATCACCCGGTATCCGTCCCCGTCAGGAACCCCGATCCACGAAAATTTCCCGGCATCGCCCCGATCATCCCAATCCTGGGAGCGGCGAATCCGGATTCTCGGGTGGTGAAGGAAATCCGGGATGTCCGGATAACCGTTCAGGAAAACAGAAACCAGATCGCATTGCGGAAGGAGACTGAACACTGAATCAAACAGGATGTCTCGTCGAGCTGGAATACTGGCAAGCGATGCGATCGTTCTTTCGCCTGTCTTTTTTTGAAAGTCGTAATAGGCGTCAACGGCGATGGCGTCCACCGCCACTTCATTGACTTTAAATCGTGCTCCGGGGTGCGGCCGGCAGGCCAGAAGGTATAATTTCATCTGGCGCGTCCGTTTTGCCGCGAATATGAAGACTTCCGATGAGCCTGAGTTCATCGGAAAGTCTGGACCTAAGGGCGCATTGTCCTGATCGACGATTCGGGCGTGAACCGCCGGACCGTCCGCCCCCTCGGTGCCGATGGTGATTCTGAAAAGTCCGCCTTCGGGAACGGAGATCGTGGGACTGACGACGCCGGGGGTGCTGTTGTTCTGGTGGATTTCGACAACTCCCCCTGGCGTTATCGAGGCCGCTTGGTGATGTCCCCATCCGGACCAGGAGGCTGAGAGGACAAATTGCGCAAGGTTTTGTCCTTCCAGAACGGCCTGTCCGCTGCGGGATTCGTCCGGAGCCGGGGAAATTGCGGTTCGCGCTGCACCGGGGGGCCGCGTATCGTTCCCTGTTATCATGGCCCGCCCAGGATCAAGCCTCTGGAGCAAATGCTCGAACCAGCGATCGACTGCGCCGGTTATGATCGCCGCCTGCGCGCCTAAAGCTTCTGCTAGGTCGTCGCCGGTAATGGTCGCCTCCGGCGTGCGTCGATGGTGGCCGACGTCTGTTTCACCGCCCGAGGGCGAAACAGAATGATCCTGGTGTTTCATTGTCACGTTCCCTGTGGCAGTTCGTCGCCATGTCCTCTGGGTTTCAGTCTGTGCCCCTTGACTTAAGTCCCGTGATGGGAACCGATCACCCTTGCTCCGGATCGCCAGGCGCGGGCAATCGTCCTCCCCCGTGTCACCCATCGGAAGCGGGTGTCATCGGGCATCGTGCGGGTTTTTCCAATCCTTCGGCTTTCGCACGCATCAGCCCGCGGGCCCTCAATGAGCCGGT
Organism: Methanobacterium sp.; assembly: GCA_009712615.1. Taxonomy (GTDB): domain Archaea; phylum Methanobacteriota; class Methanobacteria; order Methanobacteriales; family Methanobacteriaceae; genus Methanobacterium_B. Next base: position 2,135 of record WASR01000030.1, read on the forward strand.
CAAGTGGCGATGAGTCATCCTCGCCACCGCTTGGTATGATTGATCCGACCGCGGCGGGGGAGGTGTTCCCATCGAGACCTGGCATTACCAGAACCGTGCGACCGGGATGGCGAAATGCTGGAATTGCCGGGCGACCAGCTGGAGTGTCGCCGCCGAATAGGAAAAGAAATACACGTTATCCGTGCTTCCTGTTACCGGGTCCACGCCGGTGACGCTCACGCATAACGAATTCGGAATGGCTCCCCGCATCCGCATCGGAAAGTCCGCCCCGTAATGCCGGTAATGGAGTTCGTTTCGAGGATCGGGAAAGCCCCAGTCCTCTGTTTCCCATCGGTAGATCGGGGAGGGGACACAGACATGGACGATACCGGTCGCGCCGACGACCCGTAACGTTTCTCGCAGGGCTCTGATATCGTCGGAGACGTGTTCCAGGACATGGTTGGAAATCACAATGTCATAAGCCCCGTCGCCGAAGGGAATTTCCATCATGTCGACGCGGGAGGCGTCCTCAAAAATCGACGATCTGAAGCTCTGGAACCAGTTCGGCTCGACGCTGCGGTCCGGTGCGAACTGAAAGGCCCGCCAGTCCTTCACCAGCGGCCGTAACGGCATGTAAAGCTCGCGGATGAGGCGATGGCGTTCCACCGAGCGGCATCGGGAGCATTGTGGTGGCGGTATGTCAGGGCGGCGGGTCAGATTTCCTCGCGTAAACTCGGTCGAGCCGCAGATATTGCATGTGGTTTGGGCTGAGAACGGCCTGAAAAGCGGGGGCATCGTCATTCTCCCGTCAATTCTTCGGGAGGCGGCGGAGAACGGTCCAAAAGGCGAATCCGAATGGCCTCCAGTGGCGAGTCGATGACCGTGGCGGTACAAAACTCACCGTTGCACCTCGATTCCGTCATTCCCCATTGTGCGAACGAGCCCTCGTAGAC
>WASR01000224.1 GCA_009712615.1 Methanobacterium sp.
GCCCCCGGCCCGCCCACCCAAGCCAGGCGAGCCCGATGCGTAGCGACGGCTCTTTCGCCATCAACAATTTCACGGTCCTTCGGCTGGCCCTGGCGCTTCTGGTCGTCTTGGGGCATTTCAAGGCTTTCGCCGGAGTCTTCTCGCCACCTTGGCCCTTCAGCTATGCGGCCATGGCGGTTGAAAGCTTTTTCGTGATCAGCGGATATCTGGTGACCGACAGCTTCGATCGCGACCCGAACATCAAACGCTTTCTTATCAAGCGTTTCTGCCGGATCTACCCACTGTATTTGACCGTGGTCGTCGCCCAGACGATCCTTCTCAGCCATCTTGCTCCGCCGGGCTCCTCGGTCGATCCTGGGGCGATGGCGAGGTACCTGCTGGCCAACGCGCTGTTTGCCAACTTTCTGCAACACGACCTGGGGCAGGGCGTGCTGCAGGGGCTTGTCGACCCCAGTCTGAATGCCAGCCTTTGGACCTTGAAGATCGAATTCGCGTTCTACCTCTGCGTCCCCTTCCTCTGGCGGGCGGTCCGGCGCTACGGACCAGGCCTGTTGATCGTCCTGTTTTTTCTGTCCGCCTTCTACCAGGTTGCGTTGCAACACGCCGGCTATCCCTTGCTCGCCAAACAGCTTCCCGGCCAGTTGCAATACTTCCTCGTCGGCATCGCCGCCTACCGCTTCCGTCACCGCGTGACGATGAGCCGGTCCGCCGGCGTGGTTGCCGGTATCGGCCTCGTCTTCGTGGCGACGGTCCTGATGCAGGATCGCCCGCCGATCCTTTACCCGTTGGTGGGCGGGGCGCTGGTCATCGTGCTGGCACTCTCGACGCCGCGCGTGCCGCTGCGCCTGGATGTGTCCTATGGCGTCTATCTGCTGCATGCGCCGCTGATCCAGCTATCGCTGCTGTTCAACCTTTACCGCCCCGGCTGGGATGGCGTCGGCGCCGTCGTCACGATCAGGGGGGGGTTGGGGGGATTGGTTGGACGGCGGCTCGCGCCCGACGGCAGGCGAAACGGATCGGCAGCCCCCCTGCCGGCAGGTCTCCCGCCGCCGTTTCCGGCCCTTTTGAGGTTCCTGAGGTTTTGAATGTCCCTGAGGATCTCAATGTTATCGTGTTGAACGACTTCTGCTACATCCAGGGCGGCGCCAGCAAGGTGGCCATCGAAGAGGCGATCGGTCTGGCCCGATCCGGAATCCGGGTGATTTTCGTCGGCGCCGTGGGTCCCGTCTGTGCCGATCTGCGCAATGCTCCCTTGCGAGTCGAATGCCTCAACCAGAATCAACTGCTGGATGGTCTGCGCAATCCGGCAATGGCGCTGCAGGGCCTGTGGAACAGCAAGGCCGGCCGGCGGGTCGGCTATATCCTGCGGTCGCTGCCGCGCCATCACACCGTCGTCCATCTGCATGGCTATACCAAAGCGCTTACCACCAGCCCGGTCAGAACCGCGCGGCGCCTTGGCGTTCCAGTGATCTGCACGTTGCACGATTTTTTTGCGGCCTGCCCGAATGGCGCCTTTTTCGACTATGAGGCGGCAGCGCCCTGCTCCAGGCGGCCGCTGTCGGGGACCTGCATCCTGACCGACTGCGACAAGCGCCACTATGCGCACAAGCTGTTCCGGGTGGTGCGCGGTGTCATTCAACGTTTCGTCGGTCGCTTTCCATCTACCGTCGTGCATTACATCACACTGTCGGACCTTTCCGCGGCGGTCCTGGCTCCCTACCTGCCTGCCCGGGCATGCACATATCGCCTTGCCAATCCGATCGACGTGACCCGCGCGCCGCCGGTGCCGGTAGCTGCCAACCGCCGTATCCTATATGTCGGCCGGCTCGATGAGGAAAAGGGGGTCAGAGTCCTGCTCCAGGCAGCAGCCAAACTGGCCTTGCCGGTGACGTTCGTCGGGGACGGCCCCTTGCGCCCCGAGATCGAAGCCTCGCCGGGAGCCGTGGTGACAGGTTGGCTGGCCGGCGAGCAGGTCCGGCGGCATCTGTCCGCCGCGCGTTGTCTGGTTTTTCCCAGCCTGTGGTACGAGACCTTCGGCCTGACCGTCACCGAAGCGGCGGCTCTGGGGATCCCGGCAATCGTCAGCGACATCTCGGCGGCTGCTGAACGGGTCGAGGACGGCGTGACCGGATGGCATTTCAAAAGCGGCGATGCCGCGGATCTCGCCCGCTGTCTGATGGCGATCAAGGACGATCGGGCGGTGCGGATGGCGGGCATCGCCGCCTATCATGCCTTCTGGGCCATCGCCCCGACGCCGGATCTGCATACTGCGGATCTTCTCAGGATCTATCAACGCGCTCTGACGAGCGGGTCGGAAGTCTGAACGAACTGGCCTTTCCATTGATCGATGGCATCGAGCGGCAGGACGATGCGGGTCGGCTCCGGGTTGACGATCCAACGTTCGATCGCATCGGGTTCCGACCGTGATGCGACGGGGAGGGCGGTCGAGATACTGATCTCCGCCGCCCGGTTGTCCACCGGGATGATCAAGGCCCGCCGGCCGGGCGGCAGGGCGCGGTGGCCGCCATGCAGCCGCGCCCCGACAAAATCGACGTCCTCCTCGTGCAAAAGCCGATCATAGGCTGCTGCGCTTTGGGATATCGGAATGATATCGCTAATGCCGATGTCGCGCAGATAGAAGATATCGCGGCTTTGCTGTGGCCAGAAATAGACCGTCTCGTAATGCCGTCTGAGAATTTCGAAAATCTGGCGGTCCTGCACAGGCGCGGGGCGATAATAGGTCACGGCGAAAATCGCGTTGCGTGCCTTGCGGACCGGGATTTTCTGGCAATGACGGAGATCCAGCGTCCACATCGTCGGGCATGCGGTATAGAGCACGTTCGGCATCAGTTTGCGCAGATTTTCATAGGTGTGCAGATCGCGTACCGAATGCAGCATGGAAGGCGACAGGGCGGAACGGTAAAAGAGACGGGTCGGCCCGTCGGCCTGACCGCCATATTGCTGCCAGCCGACCCCAAGCAGGATGACATCGCGCCAAACCAGGTAGTCCAGGGGCGTGATGCGCCAATTGCCGCGCACCAGCATGTGGGATTTCAGTAT
>WASR01000079.1 GCA_009712615.1 Methanobacterium sp.
TTTTTGGAGTATCTAAAAAATTTGATTAGTGAGTATGTTCAAATATAATATAACAACGAAATAATCATCTAATCTAATTTGGACTTATCAATTTTTGGGGGAATATCTTGGTTGAGAATGTCACTGTCAAGTCTAGTAATTTAAGTGATTTGTTTAAGTTCATTAAACTCGGCAAACCTCAGTTTGCAGTTGGTTTATTCTTTTACTTTAGTTTAGGTGCTTTACTTGCACTGCTTTTTGGTTCGGAATTTGTTTTAACCAAATTTATTCTGGGTGTTGTCATAATCTTCTTTTCCACCTGGGCAGTTCACTATCACAACGATTACTTTGATTTTGAAGCTGATCACTACGTAACACCCACCACAATTTCAGGTGGGAGCGGAGTTTTAATCGAACATCCTGAATGGAAAAAATCTTCAAAGTACATGGCCCTTACTTTAATCGGCTTGGCCATAGCTACTTCCATTATTTTCACGGTGATATTTGACTATTCACTAAATTTTATACTGTTTGTTATTTTCGCAAATTTGCTGGCATGGTTCTATGCAGCCCCACCATTTAAACTGTCCTATCGTGGACTGGGGGAATTTGGGAACACTGCCATTGGAATACTTTTCCCGGGATTGGGATTTTTTGCAATGATGGGAACTTTAACACTTCCATTCGTAGTTTTTGCAGTTCCAATGCTGTTTTTACAGCTGCTCTTTACCATGAGTGTAGAGATACCTGATATGATGGGAGATAGGGCCGGAGGTAAAATGACCTGGATCGCTACTAGAGGTCGTAGGTTTGGATTCAAAATCATTGCAATTAGCGGGTTTTTTGCCACTCTATCATTCTTATTACTGAACTACACCAATCTTTTCCCATCCATCATAGACTTCAGAATTGTTGCTCTTATCTTGTTTATTCCGCTGTCTTTAGGGATTATCGAGTTAATTAAAAATCCTAAGGACAATTTAACAGCTACAAAGTACTGTATCTATAATTTAGCAGGAATATTTGCGGTTGTGATATTAATCAATTCATATTTCCTTTACTTACTCAAGTAAAATATTTTACAACGATTTTAAGGGTTTATAACCATGGATTATACCGTTCAAACATTTGTTAACATAGTTAAACTTGGAAGGCCGCAGTACTTGGCTGGTAATTTTCTTGTTTTCACCATGGGGGCCTTGTTGGCAGTGATATTAGGTTCTGAATTTGTATCAAGCAAATTTATTCTGGGGTATTTAATTCTGTTCACAGCCCATCTTTCAGTTCACTACAGCAACGATTACTTCGATTTTGAGGTTGATCACCTGACAACTCCAAATGCAATCTCTGGCGGTAGTGGGGTACTGGTTAAAAATCCTGAATTAAAGGAATTTTCAAAATGGTTCGGATTAACTCTCATGGGAATATCCATATCACTAGCCCTGATCTTCACAGTAATATTCAATTACCCAGTTACATTCTTTTTATTTCTACTTTTTGGTAACTTGTTGGCCTGGTTTTACACTGCACCTCCTATAAAACTGGTATATAGGAGATTGGGTGAAGTTGCAAACATCATTGCCGTAGTAATATTCCTTGGAGCCGGTTACTTCGCACTGAATGGAAACCTTGATCTGCCATTCTTTATCTTTGCATTGCCTGTTATCTTACTCCAAATTATTTTTATTAACTGTTTTGAGATTCCAAGCATGGAAGGAGACAAACTAGGCAACAAGATCACGTGGATAGTTCTGAGAGGACGCGAATTTGCATACAGACTCAATGTTATCTGTGCGTTTTTGGCCATGGTTTCCTTCCTGTTAATTCCATTAACTGGTTTGTTTCCATCGAATTTGGATTTTAGATTGCTGGCGGTCATTTCCCTTATTGCAATCATCATGGGAATAGTCACGCTCATAAAAAAACCACTTGACGAAGTATCAGCAACGAAATTTGCCACCGTGAACGTGTTTGCACTGTTTTTAATGTCCTTTTTAATTGATGCCTATTTTGTTTATGTTGTATGGTAAAAATAGAAACGTTATATGGCTATTATTTCAAACCATTAAGCTTCAAGTACGAAGTATTTCTGTAAATTGGTATGGTGATGCATGAAAAGTAGCCTAGACTGTTTAGAGATTACAAGAGAAACAGGAGATCTGAAATTTTTTTAATTAACATTTATATTGTATTTGGTATGAATATTTTATTATTACATTTTTGGAGGTTGTAACATGGATAATAAAAAGACATCTCTTTTATCGTTGGCTATTGGTGCACCTATTGGTGTTGTGGGTGGTTTAATTGGTTTGGGTGGTGCTGAATTTAGGCTGCCTTTTCTATTAAAAACATTTAGTAAACCCGCTAAAAGAGCTGTGGCACTGAACATGTTAATCAGCCTGATCACAGTTATATCTGCTAGTTATTTTAGATTAAATAACTTTGATATGTCTATTATTTATCCTCAAATAGCTTTGATGGTCGCGATTATTATTGGTTCTATAAGTGGAGCATACTACGGAATTGGCCTGTTAACTAAACTATCGGATGTTTTATTTAAAAAGGTGTTGTTAACACTTCTTATTATAATGGGTTTGTTGCTCATCATTGAAAGCTTCGTTAACTTTGGTTCTGTTGGAATAGTATTTGGCAGTTTATACCTAGAACTGATTGTAGCAGCGTTGTTAGGTGTATTAATTGGGATTATTAGTAGTCTTTTAGGAGTTGCGGGTGGAGAAGTTATAATTCCAATATTGATTTTAATATTTGGAATTGATGTTAAATTGGCAGGTACCATGAGTTTACTCATAAGTATACCAACCATGATTGTGGGAATCACGAGACACACCCGGAATAAAATGTACACTGTAAAATCAGAAATCACATCATTAGTAGTGCCAATGGGCATAGCTTCCATAATAGGCGCTTCAATAGGTGCATTTCTAGTTATTTATGCTCCTTCAGATTTATTAAAATTTTTATTAGGGGCACTGTTAATATTCACATCAATCAAGCTATTCACGGAAAAGGAGTGAAAACAAATTCCATTTTTTTTAATAAAATAATAT
>WASR01000178.1 GCA_009712615.1 Methanobacterium sp.
CTGCTCCTCCTCCACCTAATCCTCCAGATCCCCCGTATGAATTAGGTCCAGTTAGATAGGCTTGCATTGCTCCATATGCTCCCATGTAGGAGATTAGGGTTGTTCTAAATTGTTTGTATTCAATGGAATTTTGGAAGGTGTAGAGTGGAATGTTCAAAAGATCCTCCTCTGGAAATTTTTTCCCAATTAACTTCGTGACATTGTCCCCAACTCCCAGAGCAGTTCCATAGATCATGTAATTATCAAAGGCCTTCGGATATTCATAATGTTTTGAATTTTTTACGTATCCCTTGTAAGCCTTCCAGTTGGCCCGGAATTCTTTTCCAATATCAGTCCATTTGACATTGACTTTGGAAGTTATGAAAATGGTTAGCATGGAAACTGGAAACAGTAATATCCCAGAATATAGGGAGTAAGTACTGCCGGGAATAGGGTTGTTGTAGGTCATTGCAATTATGAGGATGGAACCTAGAAGGGTGATGAATCCATAAATATACATTCCAAAGTATTTCTCTCGACAAACATGGTCTTTAACCTACCACCCTTGAGTTTTTTATTAACCTGCTTTCTCCAGTCTAGGAACTTTTTTTTAAAATGGACTTTTTCTATGTTATCACCCATTTTATCCGTGCGTATGACTCCGTTTTTCTCAAAATTCCTAAGGAAATCTAGCACCGTTTTTTCAAAACTTTTCAGATGCTTAACATCCTGATTTTTGTTAATTTTAAGTTTAAGACCTTCCTCTTCGTAATAGCAATGATCCACAATGAGGTACCTTCTTTTTATCAGGTCCATTATGGTTGCAAGGAATCCATCAATTCCAGGATCACCTATTTGTTTAGAAATTCCGTTCCCACAGATCGCGTTAACAATTGCCGGAGGATCATTAACTGGCAAATTCCCGGTAGATATACCCTTAGTTCTGAGTTGACCTCCCCATGATTGGTATATTATGTAGAATGGATAGATCAAGCTTATCAGCACTATCAGTGGCAGTATGGTGAATAGAAATTCTTCAAACCATACCATGTTAGCGTAATCATGCTGAATATTTTCTATGGCAAGGGCCCCATTTTCATTCACCTTCTGACCTCCATCATAACTTGTGAACTGATTTAAGGGAATGGCCATTCTTACTTCATACCAGTTGTTCCTTGGTATGTTAGTACTGGTCACCAGAAGATTAGAATTGTTCCAAGATGAATTTTCTGTTAGATATGGGGGATTAAACCAATATTTAACTCCATCTTCAGATTTAAGATGTACCGCTGTGTTTACATGGTCCACAGGAACTTTCCAATCTTCTCCCCAGACTTTGTATTGAAGTTCTGCAACATCGTTATAAAACTTCACAACGTGGAGCATATCATAACTGTAAACAACATCAATGTCCCTGTCCTGAATTGGAATTGTTTTTTCAGGGTCTTCAAACAGATAAACATTCAGTTTTATTTGACTACCACTATTCTCTGTTGTGTATTTGTAGTAGGCACCAGTCACGTTAACCCTGATGTTATCGATGTTTTCATAACTTTTAAGGGGTATGTTTCTGTTAACACCGTTATAGATTCCTGTAAAATGGTAATGGATTATCTCAGTTAAATGCAGTGCTCCATCATCCCCAACAACCAAATCCACATTTGCCAAGGGTATGGAGTAGTTTCTATCATCTGCATAAACTGAACACACAATTCCAGTTAACATGAGCAAAATAATAATAGTTGTAAATATTATATTTCCCCTTGAAATTCACACTTCAGTCTCCAAACTTCTAAATCATCAATAATTATACTTAAAAAGATTTTAACATCCTAAACTGTGTACATTAAATTACTATAGAAGAGTTGGACCAATTACAAATATAAATACGTGGCATACAAGTGCCAATTACTTCAAACGATCATAGGCCACCGTGGTGCGCTAGGTATGAGAACAAAATATTTGGATTGACATACAAATGTGATTTGGCAGGTTATTTGGGGTTTAATTAAGTATTAGCTTTAAACATTTTTATGATGGCTGTAGGCAGGTGCGTAGTCAGATTTAAATACATTGATACTAAACATTTTCATAAATCAAATCTGTTCAATGAATTTATGGACAAAATAAAATTTTTAAGGGGGCGGGGGATTATATCGATAAAAACGGAATTTTTGAATGAAATGAAAGGTTTAAAAACCAGTAAAATCATGCTATTTGCCATGGTTTTAATTGGGATGGTACTTATTTTTTCAAATGGTATGGGTGATGTTTCGGCAGTTTCAGTTAACGACACCTACAAACCAACCATCAGTGCAGTTGACCCAGCAAACAATGCGGTGGGTATTTCCACATCTAAAACTGTTAAACTAACCTTCAGAGAATTAGTTAAAAAGGGAAATATGTGGATAGAATTTAAAAACAGCAAAGGCCAGGCTGTGCAGTTCACATCTAACCTGACAGGCAAGACACTTTACATCAAACCAAAATCTCAGTTGGCACATCAAACCAGTTACACTGTAACTCTCCATTCTGGTAGTGTTAAAGACATGGCTGGAAATGGAATTGCATTGTACTCAACAAAATTCACTACCGTAAAAGCAACTAAAACCTATTCAGGTAATGGAATAACATTTAACTATCCTGCGACTTGGCATTTTAATTCAGATATAGAATATGGTAACAGAGTCTTTTTCGGCATGAAATATTATGACACTTTATCTCCCCAGTTTCAACTTACAATACAAAAATCACCTTATGGCATGAGCGACCAAGAAGTAGAGGATTCATTACGTTATACTGATTTCCCTCAGGGTGATACAACTATTTCCAAGCATTGGTACACTTTGAATGGGAACAGGGTATATGAAGTGGTTTCTACAAGTAAACCCTATAAAGATTTTCCTGTAACTTTGGAAAACAAGGATTTGACCATTGTAAAAAACCACAAGATCTACTCATTTGATTTTACAGCACCTCTAAAAACTTTTTCAAACTCAAAAACAGACTTCAACACTGTTGCACAGAGCTTCAAAATCCTATAAAAAAAACAATAATCTACAT
>WASR01000002.1:0-2224 GCA_009712615.1 Methanobacterium sp.
TTTCATGGGCGCCGGCTCGTCGCCCCGGAGAGCGTTAAAAATACGGGATGTGCCGTCGGCCAACGCCGCCGTCAGGATCGCCCTCTGCGTTTCGGGCTTGGAGGACGGGATCCGGAAGGTGCCGGAGAAGGCCTTAATCGGTGCTACCTTCAACCACATCTTTCATTCTCCATCGTTGGATCTATGAGCGGGATCCTGTCCGGGCGCCCCGGCCGGAGGCCCCCCCCCCCCCGGCCCGGCCCGCCGCCGGCGGCCCGTGGCCCGGCGCCGACGGTCGCCGCGTAGATCTCGCGGAAAAACAGCGCCAGGATTTCCTGCACGTCGTCGATGTAGCGGAACACCATGCGGTAATCGTCCTCGGAGAGGATGAGGAGGGACAGGATTCTCCACATTTCCATGGAATGGTCCTCGCGCGTGTCGACGGAAAGATGCGCGGCCTGGCCTTCGACCATGTCCTTGCCCAGGGTTCCCTGGAGAGATTTCACAATATCGGGCTGCAATTTCGCCTGGGTATATTCGACGAGGTAGTTCGATACGACCGGCGCCATCGGATGCTCATGTTCGATGGCATAGTAAAAAAATCCCTGAAAGAGCTTGGTCGACAGAAATGGTTCAGTTTCGTAAATTTCGTCGAGAGTGATTCCGGCAGCCTGGCAGTCGCGGATGTACATTTTATCATGCAACATCTCATCTGCCTGGTAGTGCGCGTATTGCTGGGCGGCTTTTGGGGAGATCTGGGCGATTTTGTAAATCGCCTTGGACTGGCTGACTCGGGTCAGGCGGATGCGCCAGACATGTTCGATCAAAGTTCTCTTGTAGTAATTTATATTGATCGTCTTGTCTTTCATATGCGACGCGAAGGGGACGGTCTGTTTCCATTCCTCCATCTTTCTGTCGAGGTATCTGTCGATTTCGGATTTTCGTTTTAATCCCTCCAATTCTGAAAAGAATGGGGAAGGATGACGGATTCCGGTGTTGTGTACACGATTGGACATAACTCACCTCATTTTAATAATGCATGACCCATTCGATGGTGATTTCTGTGATTATTTTTATTGTTAAATAACAATATTAAATGAAATGTGTTTTTTGATTCTTTTTAATTTCTGTTGTCATGAGCGTAACTGGAACTCTGACGCCTCGATAGATATTCCGAGGTATAGCCATCGCGAGGACGTTCGGGTTTTTCCGAACGCTCCGGACCTCTCAATCCCTTGGTCTGCAACTCTGCTGGCGCCTGATCCAGCGGCTAGGAGAGGGCTTGGCTGCTCCCGTGTGGCAGGGGAGTGGAGCGGGGAAGCGCGGACAAGTGGGGGCGGAAGATTGAGAAATACCGACGTTCGTACAGGTTTTCAAAACCTGCGCGTTATCTCTATCTGTTGTTGCAGGGCATTAACTTGATTTAGTGGAAACCGAGGGCCAGAGGCTTCAACTTAGTCATAATTTTAATGCGTCTATTCGGTTTCGCCTGGCTTTACCTGATGACGACAATGCCAGGTGCCGCAGTAAACTTGTCCTTCATTATAAACAGGTGTGAAAATGGAAGTTTTAAGAAATAAAAATCAAACACCTCATCTTTCATATCGCCAAAAACAGGTGTTACGTTACCTTATTCGCGGATATAATAACAAAACAATAGCCTATCATCTTGGTATAGAGCTTGTGACTGTCAAAATGCACATTGGGTCTTTATTCAAAAAACTTGGGGTCATAAATAGAACTGAGGCTGCCGTTCTTGGCGTGACGATGTTTGGGATTGATAGTCTGAGTGGCGGATTTGACGATGGCTATTCCCAGTCGTCGGATCCTCCCGCTGAAATTCGTCCTGGATGACGCATAGGCGCAAGTAGAAACGCAATTGATATAAAAAATAATAAAATTATATGAAGTTTTCGCTGTGATCAGCTCATCGTGGAATGTTCGCGATGATCGGCGGTCGCCCGACGGCTGAAAGGGCGCCGCCGCGCCTGGAACGCCGGCGATGTCCTTGGAATTTTCCTGTCCTTCAAACGAATGATCGATGCAGGCCGGCAATCACAGTGATCAATGGCTATGCTTGTTCGGTGTGATTCAATTTTGCGAAATAATATTTATAATATTTAGGAAAAAATTATGGTGGTATCAATGAATTATTGCGAATGTTTATTATAGATTTTAGATACCATGGTATATATTTATGTTTTTATCTGGTCGTGTTTTTTATGTAAAATGATAAGAATAAAAT
>WASR01000002.1:2234-3038 GCA_009712615.1 Methanobacterium sp.
CCGTAAAAAGCGCGGTGGCGCGAGTACGCCGTCTTCGAGCCGGCAAACGGAGCCCCTTGGTGACAAGAGCGGGGAGGAAATCAATGTCCAACCACATTTTGATACTGAACCGCTGGCCGCAATATTCCGTTGGGGAGCGCTGGGACAATGCGCTCGCCCGATATAGTGATCTGATCGACCATCACCGCTATCGGGTCACATATCTCTGCGACCCTCTGGGGGCGCAGGGAATGTCCCGGGAAAAGGGCGGCGCTTTTGCGGGTGACGTTCCGAATGTGCATGTCGTCCCGGATCTGTCCGACACGGACGCCGTTCTGGCGCAGGGCGGGCGGCTGATTGATCGGACGGGGCCGTTCGATCACGTCATCGCCTTTTCAGAATATCTGCTCGATGTCGCCGCCCTGATTCGCGACTGCTTCGATATTCCCGGAGATCGGCCGGCCGATACCGATCGGTTCCGCGACAAAACGATTATGAAGACCATTCTCGCGGCGGCCGGCGTGCGGGTCCCTGTGTGGAGTGCCTGCCCCGGAACCGGCGAGGAGAGCCGGGCGGATGCCGGCGCCTTGCCTGACTTTCCTCTGATTTTGAAACCGAGACGGGGCGCCTCCAGCAAGGATGTGCACAAGGTTTCCTCCAGAGCGGCGCTGGAAGAGTTGCTGGTCGGGCGCAACACCGCCGAGTTCGAGATCGAGGAATTCATCGATGGCACGCTTTGCCACGCTGACGGCGTGCTCGACAGATCCGCACGATGCCTGTTCATGAACGTGGCCCGTTCCCTCGCCCCCTGTCTCGCCTTCGCAC
>WASR01000003.1 GCA_009712615.1 Methanobacterium sp.
GTTCCAGGATTGGTCAAAAAACACGAAAATAATGGTTATAATTCATTTTCAAGAAACTTGTTCATATTTTTAAGAGCATTTAGCATGGCATATCCTTTTTTAGTTACCATGTAATCTCCACGTTCGTGTCTTTGGAATATGAGACCGCCATCTTGTAACTTCTGGATGTGAAACAGCAGATTTCCTCCCCTGAGTCCAGTGACCTCAGATAGTTCGGAGTAGGTTTTAGTTTCTGTAGCCATGGATTGGATGATTTGGAGCCTCTGTTTGTTTGATAATGGTTCTAAAACATCTTTAACAATCAATTCTTCAGAAAATGGGGTTAAATCTTTTTCTTCAAATTCTGGACCCTCATAAAGCTTCAAAGATTCGATTAATTTCAACTGTTTCTTGAGAAGGGATGAAACTTCGTCGATACAGAACCTGCATTTTTCATAGGGAGCCTCATTTTTCATTTCATCCAGTTTAGAATGGGTTTCATCCATTGTTTTTTTATCCATATCCTGGACCTGTTTGATAATGTCCACGTTCCTATTAAGGAAATCCTCGAAGGTTTGTTTACATGTTTTCTTTAGATGGCACTCTGAAACCATACCCCTTTCAAGATCCGTTTCAATATCCTCTGTAACGTAGACAGCCATGGAATTTGCAAGGTCCTTCCTTGTGTTTAGAAGGATGAGATCTAGGTGTTCTTGATTTGATCGTTCCCTGATCCTGGTTACTTCCCGGTGTATAACATCCAGTTTGCTGTTTATGTCCTTGAAGTCGTTGGTTTGATCCAGTTGCCCCTGGTTGAGTTTATCCATGTTCATTGTGTTGATTTCAATTTAAATAAAGGTTTCTGTTTTAACCCCAAAGGTCATTGTAGTGTTATGATAGAATGTTCATAGCTACAGTTTAGTAACGGTAAATTATATTACTGTATTTGGACATTGTTAATTTGATAAAAACAATTTAACTCTTACCAAATAATGAAGGGGGCTACAACATAAAACAGGATACGGATGTATTGCTCGATGAAAATAGGGTCTTCAAACCCACTGAAGAAGTTTTAAAACTTGCCAACATAAAAGATTGGGAAGCTGAGATAGAAAAGGGAAAAGATATCGAAAAATACTGGGCAGAAAAAGCAGAACAATTCGTCTGGTTTAAAAAACCTGAAAAAACCCTGGATGAATCTAATAAACCATTTTACAAATGGTTTGTAAACGGTAAAATTAACATGGCTTACAACGCCGTTGACAGATGGATAGATACAGACAAACGTAACCAGGTTGCAATTTTATACGTTAATGAACGTGGTCATGAAAAGAAGATGACCTACTACGAACTCTACAGAGAAGTTAACAAATTTGCTAATGCACTCAAAAATTTAGGTGTGAAAAAGGGCGACCGCGTATCAACCTACCTTCCAATGTGTACCGAACTCATTGTTACACTGCTGGCATGCACAAAGATAGGTGCAGTTCACAGCGTGGTTTACTCAGGACTCAGTGTTGGAGCATTTGTTGAAAGGATAAATGATGCTGAAGCTAAAATTCTCATAACAGCAGATGGAACATTTAGGCGTGGTAAAATCATCGATCTAAAAAAGGTTTCAGACGAAGCAATATTACAGTGTCCAACAATCGAAACTGTGGTAGTTGTGAAACACACCGGAATTCCGATTGAAATGTCAGAATTAAGTGGAAGGGAAATATTCTACGAAACACTGATTGAAGGAGAACCAGCTGAGTGTGAAGCAGAAGAGATGGACTCTGAAGATCCATTGTTTCTACTTTTCACTTCGGGAAGTACTGGGAAACCCAAGGGAGTTCTTCACAGTACTGCAGGTTACATGGTTGGAACAGCCACAACCCTTAAAAATGCGTTCAATATTCATGATGGAGATCTCTGGTGGTGCACAGGAGATATTGGATGGATAACAGGCCATAGTTACTTGTTGTACGGACCACTTTTACTTGGAACAACCACATTAGTCTACGAGGGTGCTCCAGACTACCCGGATCCAGGTGCATGGTGGAAAATTGTTGAGAAGTATGGAGTAACCAAACTCTACACGGCTCCAACAGCAATAAGGCATCTGATGAGGTTTGGTGATAAGTACACCAAAATCTACAACCTTTCATCACTGAAGGTACTCGGAACTGTTGGAGAACCAATAAATCCAGAAGCATGGATGTGGCTCTACGAAAAGGTGGGTAAAGAAAAATGTCCAATCATAGACACTTGGTGGCAGACTGAAACTGGAATGTTCATGATAGCACCCCTCCCAGTCACACCCCTCAAACCAGGATCAGCAACTAAACCACTGCCCGGCGTTTATGCAGATGTTGTGGATGAAGCTGGAAATCCTGTACCTCCTGGAAAAGGCGGTATGCTGGTTATTAAAAAACCATGGCCATCCATGTTTAGAACACTTTACATGGACGAGGAGAAGTACATTAACAATTACTGGAAAGACATTCCAGGCTGCGTATACACAGCAGGAGACATAGCAAGAAAGGATAAAGATGGTTACTTCTGGATCCAAGGAAGATCAGATGATGTCCTGAAGATTGCCGGTCACAGAATCGGAACCAGCGAAGTTGAATCTGCATTTGTAAGTTATCCTGCAGTCGTGGAAGCCGCAGTCATAGGTAAATCAGACCCGATTAAGGGAGAAGTTATCAAGGCATTTGTAATTCTAAAAGAAGGTTACGAACTTAAAACCAAACTCATAGAAGATCTGAGCAAACATGTAAGGTACGAACTGGGACCAGTGGCTGTTTTAGGACAGATTACACAGGTTGACTCACTTCCAAAAACTAGAAGTGGTAAGATATTAAGACGAGTGCTTAGAGCAAGGGACAGAGGAGAAGACGTGGGTGATATATCAACATTAGAAGAATAAAAACACAAAATGAAAATAATTCATTAATTAAAGCCGCCCAGGACCGCTTAATCCTGGGCCCGCCTCCATTCACTTTACTTTTACTTTTTTTTATTAACAACAGGAGATATCAACAGATTCATTCTGATC
>WASR01000121.1 GCA_009712615.1 Methanobacterium sp.
ACGGACGTATTGCCAAATCTTGAATGGATGCCAACTCCAAGCGCAAACCCCGGAGAGGATCACCGACCGTTTTGGGGTATGGTTGCGCCAGTAGAAGACGGGTGTTGGTTTGAGAACCGCCCGGGTGATCGGTGGAACTGCAAGTGTTCTCTTCAGGCTACGGATAAGGGTGCAACGAAAACGGTTCATTCAACACATGAAAATGACAAGCCACAGCCGGGATTAGATAACAATCCGGGCGTTGACGGAAAGATTTTCGGAGACTCTCACCCATACATAACTGATGCTTACAAAGGGGCTAAAGAGGCCGTAAACGAGTTTGTTAAAACTCTGGATATTGAAGAACCGGAACCCGTCAAAGAGACCAATTTCAAAAGTGGAGGTATTATTCTCATCCCTGAAAAATTTAACCAGAGAAAACAGGAGGCAAAGAAAAACATCAAGGCTTATACGGAACTGGCAAAGAAATATGGTGAGAAATACGAACTGCTCAATGTCGGAACAAAACTGGGCGTTAAGTATCCTGATGCCATCAATCTGAAAACGGGTAAAACTTCAGATGCTAAAATACCGGTTACGAAAAATGGTAAAAGTGCTATTCAAAACAGCATAAAAGAGGCAAGCAGCCAAAAGGTTAGCGAAGTATATATATACTTGGATAAAGATTATTCAAATATAGAAATACGGCAAGGACTCCTTGCCGCTTTTCAGCCAGATAGAGCAAAAAGTATTGATACAATTATTATTCGCAAATCGTATGTCACCATTACGCGATACAATGCGGATATGATACGTAATGTAAAAAAACATCGGGGAAACAAACCAAAAAAATAGTTCATTCCCCCGGGGGGGAGTGGGCATATAGCCCTCTCCGAGCACAAAGATACAACGCTTTTCCCGTTTTTGTATCAAACGACTTAAAAAACAGCATTTAATAATTGTTCAACATGTCTACAAACGATTTTTCAAAACTTATATCGCGCAAGCAAAAGGAGCTTGAACAACTCCAAAACCGAACACTACCCATAAAGATTGGAGCAATTGCTAAAGCTCATTTTCAGAATAATTTCAGGCTTGGAGGGTTTGTGGATAACGGCCTACACGCATGGAAGCCGTCTAAGCGGCTATCGTATAACGGAAAAAGCACGAAGGTAGACAGAAACAACAAAACGCTTCTAAGCAGTCGAAACCATCTATTTAGCAGTATTGAATACACCTACCAACCCGGACTGGTAATTATAAAGAACGAAGTACCCTACGCGGCTGTTCACAATTATGGGTTTAAGGCAGGACGTGGAAAAGGTTTTCAAATGCCGAAAAGGCAATTTATCGGGCCGAGCGCGGAACTTAATCAAAAAGTAGAGCAAAAAATATATGAGGAAGTCAATAACATTATGAAGCATTGATTATGGATTCTTTCTTTGCACGCCTTTTTCTCGATCTTCAGGCACGAATTAAAGATCAGATACCGGCAATTAACTGGATAGAACAGGATTTCGGACAGGACACATTCGATAAGTGGCGGCCAAACGTTGACTTTCCGGCTGTATTGATCGATTTCCCGGATGCATCGTATAGCCAGATGGCAGGTAATGACCAATTTGGTGAAGTCACCATTATGGTTAGGCTGTTGGTTGCTCCGTTCACACAGAGTTACGAAGGTGCGCCCATAGAAGTAAAGCAGGACGCTTTGCAATTCTTTGAATTGGAGAATGCAGTTGTAAATGCACTGAACGGTTGGACTCCAAGAGATGGCTATTGTCAGTCGCTTGTTAGAACACGGGCGCAATCTCACAATCGAAATGATATAGGACTGCGTATTCGTGAACTTCAATTCACTACCGCTTACGAAGACTATCAGTAACAAAAAAGCCCCTCAAATTGAGGGGCTTTGCTTTTATATTGAGTTTATTATTTCATTTCTTGCTGTATTAGCTCGTTTCAATGACTGTATACCTTCAAACTCAAAAATAGTTGAGTGGTCAAATCTTCCATCGTTCCAGTCAATAGTAAGATAAGCCAATTCCTGTTTTTCCCGTTTTTTGAGCGCAAAGGCAAAAATTCCTATCATTGCCATTCTTGCAAGTGTTATTTTATTCTTGAACGTAGTTTCATCTTCTACGTTTATGTTTTTTATTTTATTCCCGTCAATATTACATACCGAAGGTGAGTTTATTGAAGGATGACCACAGGAATATTTTGCAGTTATCAGTTTAGTGGGATCAAATCCTTCATCTTTTAACTTCTTGCGTTTTTTTGACATGACTATTGCCATACTAAAACAAAATACAACTAAAAGAAGCAATACAATTAACGTTCCCATAATAATGTGTGTTTAATCGGTTCTTAAATATCAATACAAAGCTATTAAAATATTTTCTAATCTTCGGATTTTACTGACAAATAGCGAAAAAAAGTACTTTCACTGATAGAGTATTTTGGAGCGATAAGATTACGGAAGACCCAAAGTAGACAGCGATCCTGTCGCCCAGGTTCGTAGTTTTCTTTTACTATCTTCTGTATCTGCTTTGCTCTTTCAATGGTACTTTTGTTCATCATATCTATATTTTCGATTTCATCAAAACGTATTGAGAGGGTTTAAATTTTACGGTTATCTCCGCATCCACAAAACGAGTTCCTCCGCAGCAGGGACAAATAATAAATTCGCGATCCATATTATCGTCAATATGCAATATTTCTCCGGTTCCGTTACAATAGTTACAGGTCATCCGTTTGATGCTTGTTTGCTGCAACTCCTCTTCCCCGTGATAGGGAGTCGTAATTTCTATTGTGGTGTGGGTTTCAATCATGACATTTGTATTGTTCAAACTCTTTCAATTGAGCATTGATACTCTCAATCAGTCTATCATCTGCTGCCGGGCTTTTGGTCACATTCAACAATCCTGCGATCTTCGACATATCCACTTCGGTATCTACGTTTACATTTCTGTCCGCCGAAAATGGCTTCGTGTATAGTTGGCCCATCGTTTCGGTATCCCACACC
>WASR01000020.1 GCA_009712615.1 Methanobacterium sp.
CCCAGAAAGTGGATTTTATAATAATAGCCGTACCCGCTGGAAATGTTAAGTTTAAAACTGAAAAAGGATAGGATATGTTATTTTGAGAAAATATGTTTAAAAAAAGATAATCAGTGCCGTGGGCCGGACTTGAACCAGCGACATCCAGATCTTCAGTCTGGCGTTCTCCCAACTGAACTACCACGGCAAATGGGCCGGACGAGATTCGAACTCGTGATCACCTCCGTGTCAGGGAGGTATCATACCCCTAGACCACCGGCCCCGAAATGCGTCCATCTTGAATATAACTCTATTCATATTTAACCCTTTGCATTCTGTGAATCTTAAACACACATCAAATCTGTCCAAATTATTAAGGAACTGCTAATTTTTATCCAAATAGATAAAAATAGGGTTATCATCCCTAAATAATGGAGTATAATATGCTTAATTTGATGTTTTTCATGGACAAAATAATTATCTTAAATTGATTTACTATAAACTTATTCAGTTCACACAGAATCAAAATAGATATTTTTTGAATAAAATATTATTAATATGAATTATATCAGGTCATCCATTAATTCTTTCTGTGTTATCTAATTCTAAGATGTTTGATCTGGTCGTTAAATCTATTTCATATGTTAAAGGTTAACCTGCTTATTTTGATCTGTGGAAGGTATAAATAAAATAAAGCGTATATGGTGTAATAATTGTTGTCGATGTTTTAATAAAATCTGTAGAGGTGATGTAGCATGTCCACAAGTTCATGTCCTCGTTGCGGTTCAAAGATGATGAAAATACACAACCCCAACGCCCCTTTATGGGAATGTTCCAAATGCGGATACACAGGTTCTGTAGTAATCAGAGATGGAAATATTGAAAAACAACTAAAAGAAACTAGAAAACTTGAAAAATTAAGTAAAAAGATGTTAAGAGGGAGATAAACCGCTCTTATTATTATTTCACTGTTTTTTTTTATGTGATTATTTTAAAGTTAGAATCTTCTTTTTAATGCGGTTCCAACCAATCCACCCATACCAGACAGGAAACTGAATACAACCAGAACTCCTATTGAGGCCACACTCCCACTGGTGAGTGCGACTAAAACTCCCAGAACAACACCAACTAATCCTCCGTTAACAATTCCATCTGTAAATTTAGTACTTCCACCTATGTATGAAGCTATTAACCCTGAGACAATTGAAATAATAGTTGCAATTACTCCAAATATTATCAATATTCTGTAGGGAATATCATCAGGCTTTAATGGAATATTGTTTCCAAAAAGTGCGAATACAGCAACCAGAGTGGTTAATAACAGAAATCCAAAACCCACAGCCACACCTACCAGGCTCAGTCCACTTGTTTGTTCGACTCCAAGGTGGTCACCGGGATTTCCACAGTTTTTACATATTCCTGTGTTTGGAGGTATTTCTGCTCCGCATTTTTCACATTTGTTTTTTGAAACTGCAGGCTCTATTACAGTCGCAGTTCTGTCAAGACTGTTTCTGTAGGATAATTTTCCCCCACATTCGCATTTATCGTAACTGTAAGAAGTTTTACCCTCTTCAAGCTCGTAATATTTACCGCATTGTTCACACACAAGATATGACATTGGTTCACCACTTCTAAAATATTGATTAATTTAATATTAAATTTTGGTTGGAAATTTATTTTTATTGATCCAACTCTGCAACCAGATAGGTTGGTTTGGCATCTTTGATCACAACATCAACAAAGCTTCCAATTTCTGCATCTTCAATGATAACAGTTTTATAGCCGTCACTACGGCCCACATATCCACCTTTACGTCCTTTATTTGTTACCAGGATGGTTTGTTTTGATCCTATCATTGAAATGTTCTTTTTCACGGCAATTTCCGTTTTAAGATCGTTTAATGCTTTGGAACGTTCTTTCATTGTTTCATGTTCAATTTCATCCAGTTGGGATGATGCTGTTCCAGGTCTGTGCATGTACTTGGATATATGCAGAAAGTCTGGTTCCAGCTCTCCTATGAGATCTAGAGTTGCCTTAAAATCTTCATCTGTCTCTGTTGGATACCCCACAATTATGTCTGTTGAAATTGAAATGTCTGGAATTTCCTCCCTGAACCTTGAAACAATGGCCTTATATTCATCCACTGTATGACACCGGTTCATGTCTTGAAGAACTGTGTTACTACCGCTTTGAATTGGTAAGTGGAGAAATTTGTAGCATTTTCCCTTTTTAAAGGCTTCAATAATTGGTTCAACCTGGTTCATTATGCTCTTTGGATGCATCATACCCACCCTGAGCTTGAATTTTCCATCAATATCTGAGATCATGTTGATGAGGTCTGCTAAAGATTCACCCGTATCCTTTCCATATGCAGCAGTATCCTGGGCTGTGAGCTGTATTTCCTTACAACCCTCTTTAACTGCTTGTTCTGCTTCCTTTTTAATCATTTCTGCGGAGTAACTCTGTATTCTTCCCCTTGCAAATCGTGTGCAGCAGTAAGTGCAGAAACCATCACATCCCTCACATATTTGGATGATGTGTATGATGGGGTTTGAACGTATTTTAGGCAGACCAACCTTGGGTTCTGTGGAAAACCCTGTTTCCCTGACAATGTTTCCTTCATGAACTGAATTAACTATGTCATAGGTTGATTTTATTTTATGAGGCCCGATCCAACTTGCTTCTGGTGCAGCGTCTGCCAGTTTTTCTGGATCGATCTCAACCATACATCCCGAGATCAGGAGTTTGGATTCAGGATACTGTTCCTGGATCTTCTTGATCTTGGTCAGGACCTTCTGTTCAGTTGGATGTTTCACATAACATGTGTTCATAATGATTGTGTCTGCATCCTCCGGAGTATCAACTAATTCAACCATATTCTCCTTGAGTATTCCTGCCATTATCTGTGAGTCAGCCTGATTAAATGTACATCCTACAGTTTCAATGTATACCTTCATGTTATATCCCTTTAATTTTGATAGTAAATTGTAAAAAATTAGTCAAAAAATATGTTATTGT
>WASR01000174.1 GCA_009712615.1 Methanobacterium sp.
CGGGATTAGCTTATTCGGGCCGCCGATCTGTCCGAACAGACGGAGCCACCTCAAAAAAACCTAGGCGGGTCAATTGGTATCAAAAAATTAGATCAAACGCCTCTTCCAAAATCCGATTCATCGGGTCATTTTTTATCAACTCATAAACTCTATCACCCTCCGTTAGATAGCGTTTTTGGTCGACCCATTCGCGACACACATCGGCAATTTCCTGGATGGCAGCTACCTTAGCATATTGCTGGTAGCCTTCCTCATCTACCGCTGGCAATGCGATTGGGCAAATGGCATTATTGGCCAAATAGACAATTCTTTGTGGACTGGTATGTGCGAACGGCGGCAAGTGGGGTATTTCTAAATTTATTTTAGATAATCTTATGAGGGAATTCCGAGAGAGCACTGATGCTCCGCATTCCTGATAGAAAACATTCAGCCCAAGCTCTCCAAGAAGTCTCAATACTCCTTGCCTAAACAAAGCAGATGGATCTTCTCCTCTAACTGTTCCAAAGAAAAAAACATCGATCTCTTTTTTCGAGGAAGGCGGTATTTCAAATACATTTTGATGGTATCCATACCTTAAAAAAACTGTTTTCTCATTATATTTTTTATAATTCAAGTAATTTAGATGCCCTCCAGTCCAGACAAAAGATGATGATGCAATAAATTTTTTTAAAAACTCATGCTCATCTTTCGTTAGAGGGAATGTGCCAAAATTAAAACTTTCGTCACAGAATATTTCATAATCCATCAAACCAAAAGGGATCTTTCTTTCAATCATCTCCTCAATTTCTTTTCTCTGGTGCTTTATAGCAAATAGTGGGTCAAAAATAACATTTATAAATCCAGATGGCATCCATCGACGTTCGATAACAACATCGTGACCAAGATCTGTCATCGAATAAAATAGAAGATTCAGGTAATTTCGGAAATTACCTTCTGGGGCGTTACCATTACAAAATATGTTAAACTGCATTTTTCCTCCGAAATCGTCTAAAAAACTAAATAATTCGGGTTACGATCTGTCTCAGAGCCGTTTTTATAATTACGCTTCAGCATTTGCCTTGATTGAGATTCTTTGCCCTATCTGTAAAGAAATACATGTCGTCAAAAATTTTCCTGTATCTTCTCAAAACATTGAGATCTGAATTACGAGGTTTAATGAAAAAATCATTACGATTTCCGGGATCGAAATAAGCTTTTCCCTCCCAAACCTCTCCGGTGTCCACCACAAATAGACCGTCACGAACGGCTTGATCATGAATCGATGTCCGAGGGAATGGAATTAAATTCGACACTCCATTTATATCAAGAGACAGATCAATAATAAATTTTCGTGTCCTTTCCAAGGTATCTTCAGTTTCTTCAGGAAATCCCATTATAAAAAGTCCTATAGTGAATATATTATGTTTTTTTATGTATCCAGCGACTTCGTATATTTTGTCGTTTGTAAGTTTTTTTCGCAAAACGTTTCTTCTAATATTTTCATCTCCGTGCTCTATTGGGAGCGATACGGTTACCAATCCTGCTTCATATAATGCATCCACCATTTCTTCGTCGACCAAAGAAATATACAATCCTTGATTAATAGAAAATTGGATATTAAGGTTCCTTTTTACGATCTCTTTACATATATCAATAACATGCGATTTATCAATATTTATAATATCATCAAGAAAAGCAAAATAATTTTCTCCGTATCTTTCGTGTATAAATTGAATTTCATCAACCACCTGAATTGCACTTTTTTTTCTGTACTTCTTTCCCATGATCAAGTGAGCTGAACAGAATGAACAAGAAAATGGGCAAGAACGACTGGTTATGATGGGAACGGTCAAGGAAAAATTTTGTTTTTTTGGGTTGTAATATGTTTCATAATTTCCACGATATAAACTTATATCAATTAAGTCCCATGCAGGCATCTCAAAAGATTCAATATCAGAAATATATTCAATTCTATTATTTGTCCTCACTGATTTTCCATCTCGATATAGGAGTGCGGGAATTTCGGAAAATCCCATATTATTTGTAATGGCATCAATAACACCAATTATAGTTTCCTCACCCTCTCCAATTGAGATGTAATCTATTTCCGGACAATTTTTCAGAATATCTTCCCCAAAAAAAGTAGGATGTGCCCCGCCGATGATAATTTTTATATTTTCATCTATAGATTTAATTATAGCTGCAATTTCACGAACAAGCGGAAAATGCATGGTGGTAAAACAATTTATACCAACGACTTTCGTCGAAATTCCCATAAAATTTTTTCGAAAAAAACTTTCAATTTTTTCCCGTCTTTCTGCTCCTTCTGCGGGGAGATTTTGGGTCGACAGGTCCCATATATAAGGTTGATATCCTCGATTCCTCAGTGCAGCACCTAAATAAAGGAGAGAAATAGGGATGGAACTGCGAGTGGTTCTGAGCCCTGGGAGCTTATCTGGTTGTATTAGAAGCACATCCATCATCACTCTCTCCACTGCGAGCCGTTTCTCGACCATCAATCTGCAAAAAAGCACGCCTCCACCGCATATGGCGGAATCGTATTCTAAACGTAGACCGCTTATTTCTAATTTATGGTTAAAGAATCAGTTTTGTTTGGCTGACCTGCTCCCCGAAAACAGAGGTGGCCCCGGGAAATCGGACAGAGTGATAAGCTAGTCACCTGAATCTGAAGTTCGTGGCATTAGGTTGATCTGTGTTTTTTGGCAGAAGCGCCTGACGGCGGCGAGGATTTCGTCTGCCGATTTGACCCATTTATAGGGTTTTGGGCTCTCGTTGTGGGTCTCGATGAATGCCACGATATCGGCTTCCAGTTCAGCCGTTGAACGATGTACGCCGCGTTGTAGTTGTTTGCGGGTCAGTTCAGCAAACCAGCGCTCCACCTGGTTAATCCATGACGCCGAGGTCGGCGTGAAGTGGATCTGCCAATGCGGCCTGCTTGCCACCCAGTCCTTGATCTTGTGGGGGGGTGTGGGTGGCGTAGTTGACCATG
>WASR01000158.1 GCA_009712615.1 Methanobacterium sp.
TTCCAACTCTTTAAAAGTAATAATAAATTTAGTTCCCTGCTTAGTATCCAAACTAATTTCTCCATTGAGTTGATCTACTAGGTTAGTAACAAGCTGTAATCCCAATGAATCTGTTTTTTGATAATCGATATTTTCTGGGAGACCAATTCCATCATCGGCAACCGTTAGTGTTAGTGTGTTGTTGAAACTTTTGAATATGATTTTTATTGAACCTTTTCCCTGTGGAAATGCAAATTTAAGGCTGTTTATCACAATTTCGTTAATTATCAGGCCCAAGGGTATGGCTGTTTCCATGTTTAATTCGATATTTTCTATCCTGAGTATGGGAGTAATTGCACCTACATTGACTCCGTAGGTGTAAAAAATATCTGTAACTAAATGTTCCACATATTCTTTGAAGTTGATGTGTCCTAAATCCTTTGACATGTACAGTTTTTCGTGGATCATTGCCATGGATTTAATGCGGCTTTGACTATCCTTTAATATGTCCTTAGATTCTTTACCCTGAACATTGGCAATTTGCAGATTCAGTAGGCTGGATATGATCTGCATATTGTTTTTCACTCTGTGGTAAACTTCCTTTAGCAGGGCTTCCTTTTCATCTAAAGATTTTTTAAGTTGTATTTCATCAGATTTTCTCTGGGTTATATCTTCCGAAATTCCGAGTAGATATTTTGATTGTCCCTTTTCATCCATTAATGGAATTTTTTTAGTGTGCAGTATTCTTTCACCATTGTATCTTGTATCTATGATCTCTTCAGGAATATCAGATAATTCAGATTTTTTCAGTACTTCTAAATCATCTTTGATATATGAGTTTGCTTTATCCTTTGGAAACAGATCATAGTCAGTTTTACCAATGATTTCATCCCTGTTATAACCCCAAATATTCTCTGTGGCCTGATTAACTATTTCAAACCTGAGTTCATCAGCTGTTTTCACGAATATCATGTCTGGAATGTTATCTATTATGTTGTCTAGAAATTGCTCATTTTCCTTGAGAGATCGTTCCCTCATTTTAAGATCTGTAATATCTTCAACAACAACTGCAATTCTTTCGATTTCGGACTGTTTTTTCATTAAAGACAAGTTGATTCTGATATATTTTTTTTCACCCTTCTTATTAACGTACTCCCACTCTGTTGGAATTGATTTTTCAATTAATACTGCTTCAAATGCATCTTTAAAAATGTCTGAACTAATTTTTAGTTCCCTGTTTAGATATTCAAGGTTTTTACCGATCAATTGTTCATTTTTATCCCCAATTAGTTCCAGGGATTTTGGGTTGGCTTCTATTATCGTCCCATTTTTATCTAACAATATGATGCCTTCTTCAGCAGTTTCAATCACGTACTTATATTTCTCCTGACTTTCTTCCAGTGCGTCGCTGGCCAATTTTAAGTCTGTAATATCTTCACTGAAAATGATTATACCGCCAATAGTGCCTGATGGAGAGTACCATGGAATTGCTTCCCATTTAAGCCATTGTACTGTACCATCAACACGTACAAATTTATCTTGGGAGGCTTGCTCCGTTGAACCTGCAAGTACACGTTTATGTACTTGTTTCCACTCGTCAGTAATCTCTGGAAAGACAACGTAGTGGGATTTGCCAATGAGTTCTTTGTCCGCAAGATTGTAATCAGCAATCCAACGATTACTTGCTGAGATGTATTTCATTTCATTGTCAAACATGGCAATTGATGCGGGTGCATTTTCTATAAAAAGCCTTAACTGTTCTTCCCTTTCTTTTAGAGTTTGATTTATTTCCTTAAGTTTCATTTCTGAAGATTTAACTGATGTGATGTCTCGTCCTACCACAACTGATCCTGTTATCTGGCCTTTTTTATTTTTAATGGGGGCAAAACTGTAGCTTCCCCACCATTCTTCACCAGTATCCTTCCTTTTTAACAAATATTCTTCATTGAATTTTGTTTCTCCCCTTAAAGCACGGGGTACCGCCCACATATTAAGCGGTGCCACTGTATTTTCATCGATATAAACATCAAGAAAATCAGGATATTCCTTTAAGGTTTTTTTAACATCTTTTTTTGATTTGAACTTATGAAAGGTTGCAAATGCTTTATTGAAATCAATAAAATTTCCTTTATTGTCTGAAACAAATACGGCATCAGGGATACTTTCAATAACAGATTCTAACTTATTTTTTGTTTCTGTTAATTCCTTTTTTATTTTGGCATGTTTTGTGAAGTTTGTTGATGTTCCAATCCATTCAATAATTTTTCCATGGTCATTTAAAATGGGAACGGCTTTAGATAATGTATGTACAAGGGTTCCATCTTCAAGAATGACTTTATGTTCCAATTCAAAGATTGATTTTGTTTTAATTGCTTTATTAATTGTATCAAGAACTTTTTTTCTTTCTTCAAGGGGAATATACTTGTTTATCCAAGATTTAGATGGAACAATTCTGCTATTTAAAAAATTTTGGCCCTCTAAATGTTTCATTTCACTCCAATCTGGGCTCATGATGTATAAAGAATCGAAACTTGATTCAATCAGGGCATTGTATCTAGATTCCTGTTTTTGGAGTTTTTTGATCTTATCTTTAAGTTTATTTTCTTTTTGCTGTTTCTTACGGGCAAATTCGATGCTATGTTTTAGTAATTTTGAATTAACAGGTTTGATCACTGTACCAAAATAATTAGCTTGATCAACAATTTCTTGATTAAATCCTTCTTCAAGGGTGCTGATATAAATAAAAGGCAGATCAAGTTTGTTGATCGTAGAAATAGTTGTTTTTAAGAGTTTTTTATTTATTGCACAGTCTACTAAAATAAGATCTGGTTTTAATTCCAATTTTTGTAAATTATTAATTGGGGCAATGGAATAGTTCATGGACTCAACGGTATTTTTCAGATCTTTAATATTTGAATCTTCACCTCATACAATGAAAATTTTGAAAGCTGAAAT
>WASR01000214.1 GCA_009712615.1 Methanobacterium sp.
GTCCTTCTTTAGGTAGAAGTTCAGCTGGTCTTTGATGATGTCCTTCAGACTGTGCTGTATGGTGGCTCCAATCTTCTGGATCTTTTCTGTGTTTGAGAAGAGTATCGGTACTTCTGCAGGTCTGAATCTGTCTGGATTAAATTCGATTTTAACCGGGCCCTTGTCAGTTTGCACATTTATACCTCCATCAGAGAGTGTGTACTCCAGTTCACCCTCGAGTGGCATGCGATCTGCTGCTGTCTTTTCGAATTTAACTACGTAATTACTAGAAAGATCTGCTACTGTTGGATTTTCCACCCTTTTTTCGCCCTTAAATGTTTCTGCAGATTCTATGTTCCATCCTGCTTCTTCGAGTCCGAGTAGTATGTAGGACAGTACCGAGTTGGTTCTCATGGATCCCTGGTTGTACACTTCACCGGATTTGCCCTTGGTTGCAAGGGTCATGTATCCCTGTACAATGTCCTTAACATGGGACCAGTCCCTGAAGGCATTTAGGTTGCCTATTGTGATGTTTTCGATCTCCCCAAATTTGAGCTTCATGATCTGGTTGGTAACAACGGATGTCACAAACATGAGCCCCCTTCCTGCTCCTTCATGGTTAAATGCCCTTGACACTGTTGTGTCCAATCCATAGGAGTGGTAGTAGTTCTGCATTAGATGGTCTCCGTAGACCTTTGAAACTGCGTATGGTGACATTGGCCTTAATGGGTTGGTTTCTTTTATTGGTACTTCGGGTATGGATTCAGGTATTGGAAAAATAGTCCCATACTCTTTGGTTGCTGATTTGTACTGATTTTCTGTCGAAATAACAAGACCATACTCCTCACTTGATCCTGCAAACACGATTTTCGCATCGGTACCCTTTACTCTGGCAGCTTCTAAAAGGTTACTGGTTCCTATACAGTTTATTATCTGGGTTTCTGCCGAATTTTCAAATGATCTTGGAACAAAGGATTGTGCAGCCAGATGGAATATATAATCAGGTTCGCTTTCATCAAGGGCATTGGCAAGGGAAGTGATGTTGGTAAGGTCACCTTCTAGTGCTGTTACATTGTTTTGTATGCCGTGATCTATGAGATTTTTAGGTTTTGTTCCATCTGCTCGTCTTCTTACAAGTCCAAATACATTGGCTCCCTGGTTTAATAGTTCTTCTGCTAGGTATGATCCGGCAAATCCTCCTACGCCGGTTATAAATATGTTTTTATCATTCCAATTCATCTTTTAATCCTCCAGATAATGGTTTATGGCGTGTAATTATCTTTCTTTTTGTTTTCGAAACTTGATCATTACAGTCTACATATAGTATGTTCCAAGGTTTTTTCCTTGGAAACCTTGAATTTTGCGTTCTTAAATATTTACCAAATAAAACAGGTTTTTTTTATTTAGGAATTTATAATAATTATTATAGAGTTAGGATGGTTATTTATTTTATTTATTTGTTGAACATGTTGTAGGCTATGCTGTCTATTGTTTTTATCAGATCGTCCTGGTATTCAGCTTCTGGATTAAATCCTATGGCCTTGGCTTTGGACACATCTGCAACTGAATGTTTTATTTCTCCTGAACGTGCTGGTTCATAGCCTGGCTCAATATCTTTTTTCACACTTGCTTTCACCAGTTCAAACAGCTGGTTTATGGAGGTGCTTTTTCCGAGTCCTATGTTGAATACTACTGTTTCTCTTGATTTTGATGCGAGTTCGTTGTCCTCTAAAACACGCTCTACAGATACAAAGTCCCTTGTTTGCTCTCCATCTCCATATATGGTTGGACGTTCATTTTTAAGGAGTTTGTTTATGAATATTGGTATAACTGCCGCATACTGTGAGTTTGGGTCCTGTTTAGGCCCGAATACATTGAAGTACCTGAGGCATGTGGTTGGCAGGTCGTATATTTCTGAATATACGTTGCAGTAAAGTTCTGCTGTGGCTTTACTAACAGCGTAGGGTGAAAGGGGATTGATTGGTACTTCTTCAGATATTGGGAGTACCTCTGTTTCTCCATATACAGCTGATGATGAACTGAATACTAATTTTTTCACATCTGTTTTTCTTGCTGCTTCCAGTACTTTGAGTGTGCCTGTGATGTTTACTTCGTTGGATTTAACAGGGTCTTCAACACTTTGTGGAACGCTTGTTACTGCTGCCAGATGAAACACGTAGTCTGTTCCTTCAAATATTTCTTCGAGGTTTAGGTCGTTTATGCTTCCAAATGTTGTGTCTATTCGTGATATGTCCAGTTCTTTGATGTTTTCTATGGTTCCTGTTGACTGGTTGTCTACTATGACCACTTCGTTGTTGTCCACGAATTTTTCTACAAGATGGGATCCTATGAATCCTAGACCACCAGTTACGACTATTTTCTTATTCTTCATTTGTATATCCTCTATCGGGTCTTGTTTCTCTGTTTCAGTTCACATTTATGTACAAGTTCAGTGATCTGTAGACATTGGTGTAGTTTGGTAATTTGTACAGTAGGAATTCCATTTTCTGATTTTGTCCTTGGCTTGTTGCTGTAAAGTTTAAGGGTATTTCTTTGGTTTCATTTTTTGCAAGGGTGAATGTGTTGTTGTAGAGTTTCGTTCCATTCAGTTGGACCACTAGATCATAGCTTGTTGTGTTTTGTTCTCTGTTAACAATTCCCATGGTTAAATTACCTGTTTCTCCCATTGTCAGGTTGGATGGATAGTTTCCAGCTTTTCCATTTTCTCCTAGGATGTAAAATTCCGTAAATTTTTCTCCTGATTGTGGATTTACTGTTATATATATCACAGCTACTATGGATGCTGCTAGTAAAATTAGAAGGATCAGTGATACTACTTTATCAAACTTCATTGATACACCTTTGAAATTTAATCTCAATAATTTTTTACAAATCAATTAAAGACATTGTCTCTATAGAATAATATTGTCTTTGTAATTTATTATGTAC
>WASR01000054.1 GCA_009712615.1 Methanobacterium sp.
GAAAGGCAGCCAGTCCGCCCCGGCGCGCTCCGTCAGAAAGTCGGTGAGGACGTCGGCCATGGCGCGCCGGAAAGCGCGCGCCACGCCGGGCTTGACCCGGCTGTTGGCGTAGCTCATCTCGAAGAAATCCATCCAGAGGCACAACAGCCACGTCTGCAGGATCGTCCGGTTTCCGGGAAGAACGCATTTGATGAAATTCATCGGCTGGTATTGGATCCGGCCGGCCTCCCCGTTCACGAACACCACTGTCGAAAAAGACGACTGGAACGCCGGAACGGATGCTTTTCCCAGGCGATCGTAGAATTCGGCCAGCGAGGCATCGATCTCCCCGACCGACATACCATGATATTCCGGAGCACTGAGATCGACATAGGCCATGCCGACCTGAAATCCGCGATCTGTCCGCTCCCTGAGGCTGATCAGCTTTCGCGCGGCCCGCTCCAGGGTCGTGGCCTGAACCACGAGCAGGATCAGTTGATCCTTGCGTTGCGACAGATAGCGGACGGCCTTGTCCCTGGCCTCGGCATAAAGCGGATCGTCCACCGGTGGCTGGGGGGCGGCCTCCCAATCGCCATCCACGGATACCCGCTGAAATACGCCGCTCCGCACATCGTTGATGACATTGACCCCTGCCTGGAAAAATTCCCTGCTCTTCGTCACGACCACAACGGCGACTGTAATGTCCACGGCCCCCTCCATTCTGAGGATATTCTCGTATTAGTTGTGGTTTCCGGCGCAAACGTCTCCGGAGATGCCCTGCCGGCAGCTCCCTCAGAGCGTAGCGGGTCTGTATCTTGTCGGGATCAGGGAGGTCAGGCGGCGTCCTGACGGCCAGCCCGCTCCTCTATCCGGACCAGTCCGGCGTCTCCGTCCAGATAAAGGCAATCGCCGGTGCGGATGGACTGGGTTGCCGTGCGGGTGTTCACGACCGCCGGAATACCGAATTCGCGCGACACGATCGAGCTGTGCGACAGGGTGGAGCCGATGTCGGCGACAATACCGGAGGCCAGCAGGAACAACGGCGTCCAGGATGCGTCCGTGTATTTTGCCACCAGGATCTCTCCCTTCTGGAATTCTCCGGCCTCGCGCTGCAAATCGGTGATGACGCGCGCCCGGGCCACGACAATGCCCGGGCTGGCGCCCACGCCGGTCAGGATATCAGCGTCACCGCCCTCCCCGCTCAATGGCTTCGTCCGGGCGGGAACCCATCCGCCGACGATGCTCATCGGGGGCTCGTCGCCGCGCAGGTTGACGAGATGGTCGCGCCGGTTTTTCTCGATCATGTCCCGCGCGAAGGCCTGCCCCGCCGTCTTGCGTCCGGCGACGTAACCGCGGAATTCGTCGAAGTCGATGAAGGGAATGTCCGCGGGACGGACGGCACCGGCGGCGCACAATCTCCGCATCACCTCCATGACGCTACGCCGGTAGCACCACGTCTCGGCAATGAACGTCGGACGAATTCGTTCCCGCAAGCGCGCCATCCTGGCATATCCGGCGATAACCAGCCGCAGTTGGACCCGCGCCCGTAACGGCAGAGCCGCGAACAGGCGGCGCGTTTCCTCTTCCCGCAAGGCGTCGCTTTGCCTCATTTTTTCCTGCAGATCGACATCATTGCGCAGGTAAAGGCGGATCACGTTCAACAGATAGGACGGATCGTCATTCCAGCGGGGAATCGTCAGTTCGAACTCCTGCCGTCCCCGGGCGCCGAACTGCCGGAGAAACTGGTGGAACGGTCCTTCCCAGAATACCCGTCCCACGGGATGGATACGCAGCCTGTCGGCCAGTTCCACCGAAGGGGTTTCAAGGAAAACAGCGTTCAATTCTGCATTGCCGCGAACTTCATCGGCCAAAGCGACCACCCCGGCGGTGACTTCGATGGTCCGCAGATTGTTGAGGGACGCCTTGATGCGGTTCTGCAATCCGTTGCCATAGGCACCCAGCCACTTTTCGCAAAGCTCGGCCAAGGCATCGTAGAGGGCGAAGGACTGGAGAAAAAACGGCATATAGGCGGCGCAGCTTTCGCGGAAGTGACGGTCGATCAGGGACAGTTCCGCATCGAGCTCGGGCAGGCTCAAAGCCTCCAGGTCCAAGGCCAGAAAGCGGTCGGTCCGCTCGCGCCGCAGAGTTTCCATCCGCCGCGCGGTTCTTTCGGCCGTGGCCAGATTGACCATCTGCCGGCCGATCCAGTAAAGCCCTCCCATAAGGTGATCCGAACCTCGCATCGTCTCCCCGTAGGGATTGCGATAATCGTCGAGGATCCTCTGGTCGTCGGCATAACGGCGCGTGAACTTCATGGCGTTGCGGGTCGGCGGACACTGGGTCAGGAGATAAGCCGACGCCGAAATGTTCAGATAGACATAACCCCGGATATATCCCATGAAATGGCGCGCCGGCATCAGCTTGCGCAGGCCGATGGTCTTGACCGCGGGTCCATGGATTGCGCGCTGGTAGAAGCGGCAGAAGGACAGCCCCAGCGGGGTCATCAGACCGGTCACGATTTCTCCGGTGTCCATGCGCGAATAAAGAACGTTGTCCCGCATGGAGGGATCCTCCTCTTCGGTGTCGGCGAAGACCACCTGGGCGGCACGGGCGTCCGCGACCGTGATCGGACGGGCCTGCAGAATGACGATGTTTCCTCCCAGCAGGGCCCATTCGATATCCAGGTCCCGGTCGAGAAAAAAGGTGCCGCCGCCCGCCCTGATCGCCTGGGCATATCCGGCCAGAGAGATCGCCTGCCCGTCCGTCAGCGTGGGGTGATCCGCCATTTCGGGCGGGGTTGCCGAAATCCGGGTTCCGCCTGAGGACAGGCATTCCGTCCGCAGCGGCTTGTGGCGGATCGTCCGCCCCGCGATCGTCATCTCCCGTCCATCCACCAGATAACTGTCGGTGACCACCTGGCTCGACACGATTCCCTCGCCGACGC
>WASR01000025.1 GCA_009712615.1 Methanobacterium sp.
AGTTCGTCCCGAATCTCATCGGGAATATTGGGGTCGGAGTTGATTTCAGGAATATTGGGGTCGGAGTTGATTTCAAGGAATATTGGGGTCGGAGTTGATTTCATGGTCATGGAATGGACGCTCTTGGGGTAGCCTTCACCTTGTAGGTAATCCTTGATCGGTATCGAAGCGTTCGGACGCCGCCATTGCTTCAGGTTCCTTTGCCAATATATGCATAATCAATCCGACCCCTTTTCTGCGTGCCGCAGCTCCCCGAGCTTGTGCCCAGCCCACGGTTATCTCGGACCACGAAGGCAACGCCGGAAGGAAGAAATCTACTTGACCCCCTTTTCCTCGAATAAGCCCCTTACAAGACGCTGATCAAGCGGAGGATTAAAGGGATAATTTTACCGCCATTATCTCCATTCAAAATAACGCTTTGAAGGACTGTAAACGAAAATATAATTGAAATGCCCACCAGCCCAAGTGTCACCGGTCAGATTAACTCGGATATCTCCATTTTGATTCCATCCTTCACAAGTCATCTCAAATCGAGAATTTTGAGGAGTTTCGGGTGGTTTTGTGTTATTTCCTTGTTTAGGCCCACTGCTCGGATCATTTAGCAATATATCAGTAAGACTAACAAGCGATTTGGGAGCCCTCCCTTCCCACACAAAGCAATCAATTTGAGTACTCCCCAAATAATCATTAAAATATAACTGATTACCAGACGAAAACCACTCACCCTCAATTTCCCTCAAAAAGGGATGCTGAATGAGCGCATTTCCATTCTTGTCGATAATAGAAAAATCGTAATTATAATCATCGTTTTGACCCTCCGGGCGTGTCACGAATGAAATATCAAACTTCGCCCCAGGAGCAGCAAACCGATTATCGATCCCAGGATAAGAAAACTTCTCCCCTCTGTCACCGGCCCAAGCAATTTGAAAAGTTGAGACAACAATCATCGCCAAAGTTAAAACTATCAATGAAATTTCCATATAAAGCCAACGATTCTTATCAGTGACGAAGTCAAAAAATTTCATTTCTTAGATATCCGTCCTAAAGAACTTCTTAAGGGGCCATACAACGATAAATATTTACCTGCGTTTGATCATATGTTTTCCGGTTAGAGTCTGACTCGGAATCGGCATGATTGCATTATCCCCTCGCCAATCTCCGCATGACGAGTTTGAGGCTGGCAACCAAGATCCAGGCGCAGGCCGATGCGATCGGAAGGAATATTGGGGTCGGAGGTGATTGCGCGGGCATGGAATGGACACTCTTGGGGTAGCCTTCACCTTGTCGATCATCCTTGTTCGGTATCGAAGCGCTCGTGACGCCGACATTGCATCAGGTTCCTTTGTCAATCCATGCATAATCAATCTGACCCCTTTTCTGCGGCTTTCAAGGGCCGCTGACGTATCGTCGAAAAGGACAATTGTCCCGACGACGACGACCCCAACCTCGTCGAACCCGCCCACATCACTTTCGAGGGCGGCGGCGAGGGTGAAATTGTCTTCGGCGCACTCAAGGGATGGCTCGATGTCCGCTATAGCAGCAGTGACAGAGCAGCCTGCGCCGAATTATCCTGGGAAGGCCATGACGAAACCGACCCGGTCTGTGGCCGTGGCTGGGCTGCCCTCGGCACCGCCGGGCGCCCCGTCGGCCACGTCTTCATCCACTGTGGCGATGATTCAGGCTTCGTCTGCGAGCCAGACTGACGTCTTCAACATCCGGCCAATCAATCAGGTTGTCATTACGTGATCTATAAATATTTTACGACTTCATACACCTTAGCCATCGGCAAATAGAAATTATAATTATGTTAATTTACTACACATTCTCAGTTTTATTATTCATGTTTTTTTGTCGTCGCCTTATGCGGCGGAAATCTCATTTTCCCCAGAACCCGGTCTTGACCCACAGTGCGGCCTACTGGCGGATGAGTCCGTCGAACCCGCACCAGGAGCTTCGCTCAACACTCAGATTGAGAATGCTCTTAAAGAGAAAGATCCAGGCGTCATCGAACGGCTTGCCTGGATGGGCGCGGGTTCCGCTCAGTTCTCGGGGACGCCGTAGGAAGCTTTTGTAAAGCGGATACATCTAAATCGGATGCTCATCGGCTCGGCGGCCCAAGGCAACGATGCCAGGATCAAGCAACTCGTGAATGCTGGCGCTGACGCTAACATTCAAGCAAACTTCGACGAATGGATGTCTCCGCTAATCTGGGCCGCCCGATGCGGGAACGACAAGAGCGTTACTTTGTTAATCGCGTCTGGCGCAAATCCAAATTCTGCAGGTCAATTTGCGTCTGGTGGCTCGGGCCTGATTAAGAGCTCGACTCCCTTAATATGGGCAGCATCTTTCGGGTATGCGGATGTTGTTCGCACGCTGCTACAGGCCGGCGCCAATCCCAACGTGGTGGAAGAGTCATTCCTGATATCTGACGGGAAATTTCAGCCGGCGGGAAATGGGAGAGCGGCCTTAACCGCTTCCGCCGATGAGAAGACGCCAGAGCTGCTCCTGACGTCGGGCGCCGCCCCGAACATTACAGACGGCCACGGAGATAGTCCGCTGATCCTTGCCGCCGCCAGGGGTGATCTGGATTTATGTCTGTTACTTTTGAAATCCGGCGCGAACGCCTCACTTCGAAACAAGGACGGGATGTCCGCCGCAGATCTGGCAGAGAAGACCGGGTTCAGGCGGGTAGTGGCGGCAATCAGGGAAGCGGCAAGATAAAAAGAAAAATGGAGCACGGCACGGACATGAGTTCCCCCCGCCTTCCGCACAGATCCGGACAGGTCCAATTCATACCCAGTCCCGGCGAGACACAACTCATCGAAACTTGATATTCCACCGGCTTTTCCCGGGCGCCGCGACCGACCCACGAGTGCGATCGCATGGCTTTTA
>WASR01000116.1 GCA_009712615.1 Methanobacterium sp.
AACATCATATCCAGTTTTTCTATTTGGATTGGTTGCCTTCCTAAGAAGAAGTTTTACATTTGGAGTTAAGAGTTCTTTTAATCTGCCAGGATCTCTTAAATGTGCCATTTCAATACTTTTATCTGTTGAATTTAGTTTAAAATGAACTAAAAATCTGTTGGGTCTTTCGACAAATACTCCTTTGATTATATTTTCTATCTTCATACATCCTCACAATTCTAAATTTTCAGTTAGTTTCTGAATGGGGTTAATGTTATATCTATAACACAGTTCATTATAATTTATAGATCAAGTTCATTGAGGTGATAAATTGCATCCAAGACCAAGCCCTATAGCAGCGTCTTTATACACATTACGTGATATGAATGCCGATGTGATTGTTTTACACGGCCCACATGGTTGTTGTTTTCGTACAGGTAGATTGCTTGAAAATGACGGAGTTAGAGTCGTAACAACTTCCATGTCTGAGAATGATTTCATTTTCGGAGCTTCAGAAAAACTCGAAGAAGTTCTGCTTAAAGTTGAAGAACTTTTTAATCCAAAGCTGGTTGGAGTTGTTGGAACCTGTGTAAGCATGATCATAGGCGAAGATATGAAGGAAGCCGTTAAAAATGCAGATATAAATGCCCAAGTAGTTACAGTGGAGTCCCATGGAGGTTTGGGAGAAGGTGATAATACCGAAGGAGCTATTGCTGTGCTGGATGCAGCTGCAAAGGAAGGTATTATATCTCAAGATGAAATGGAAAGACAGGGAAAGATGCTGAAAAAAGCAACTGAGATCGAAAAAACCAGGGGAATGGCACAGGGAAGTTACATCAAGCCCTCTTACGGAGATAATAAGGTTAAAGTTGCAAATATTATTTTAAATGCATTTAAATCCAACAAAAAAATCGCTTTCATTCTAAACTCTAAAAAAGAAACTTCTTATCTCTTTGCAGATATCTTAAAAATCCCATTCAGTGAATATTTTCCAGAGAACGAATTCACTGTAATTGCCAACCTAGATGAAAATGTGGGTTTACCAAGAATTAGGGGACATGCATCTAACATAACAAAGGAACTAGTGGAAAACGGAACAACCGTTAACCATATTACAGGAGGTTTAGACGAGTATCCTGTAACTGGAGTAAGAGCAGAACAGATATTAAATGAAGATAATTTTGATTTGGTTGTTGTTATGGGTGTGCCCCATGCATTTCCAGTTGAAAAAGTTAATTCTACGACAATAGCTGTTACAGATGGACCTAGACTTGTAGAACCATTAAAAAGCTTGGGATATGACTATGTGGTAACTGAACTGGATGCCCATTCCAAGACACTTGGAACTGATAAAATTGTTCCATCGGATCTGGGAGACAGTTTAAGGGGATTGATGGAAATTCAAGATTGATCAGCATTTCAGATGAATTATCAAGCAAACAAAAAAAAGGTTTGGCTAATACTAAACAGAATAAAGTTTAAAGATAAATTATATTAATTGAAATGGGTTTATCAATTTTTATATATAATCGTCACAATAGTATAGCCATACCATAAAAAATTAAGATCATTTGTATTATGTAAGGTGATAACATGACAAGAACAGTTGGAATGATACTCTGTGGGGGCTTCGGAAAGAGGTTAAGACCTTTAACTGAAACAGTTCCCAAACCACTCATAGAAATTAAAGACAATTACACCATCTTAGACAAACAACTCTTCGACTTCAAAAATGCCGGTGTTGATAAGGTACTGCTTTTAACAGGTTTTCTCAGTGAAAAAATTCGAGAAAGATATGGAGACGAATATAAAGGAGTTAAAATAGAATATATAGTAGAGGAAGAACCACTAGGAACTTTAAATGCTATTAAACTAGGTATGGAAAGCCTTGAAGATAATGAGCAGTGCATAATTAGGAATGGGGATGTTGTTGCAGATCTGAACATTAAAAAAATGATTGAACAGGGTGAAAAATCTGACTATCCTCTGTCCATATTCATTACTCAAATGGTTTCACCATACGGAATTGTGGAAATTAGTGGTGACAGACTCGTATCCTTCAAAGAAAAACCGGTTCTTGATTATTACATCAATGGAGGAGTTTACTTCTCAAACGGGCACATTGACTTTGGCAGTTTTGAAGTGGGAGACATTGAAAAAACCGTGTTCCCAATGCTTGCAAAGGACAATAAATTGGGTTATTACAAAGAAAATGGTCTTTTTTGGATGGCAATAGACACTTCTAAAGAACTAGAAGCCATAAAAAAAGAATATGAAAACCGTGAAGACAAACCATGGGGATATGAAAAGATCTTAATCAATACAGATAAATATCTGACCAAAGAGCTTTTCATAAGAGAAGGCTACCAAACCTCCTTCCACTACCATTCAAAGAAGGATGAAACCATGTACATAGTCAGTGGTGCAGGCTACATAGAATTTAACGACAGGAAAGACTACTTTGGAAAAAATGATACCATAAGGATAGAACCTGAGGAAGAACATTCCATTGTTGCTACAGAAAACACTGTCCTGCACGAAGTTTCAACACCACATCTCAACGACACAATAAGAGTTAAAGATTATTACAAGGCAAGATAACCTTTTAATTCTTTAAAAATTCATATTTTTTTAGGAATAAAACCATGATAACCATTATAGATTATGGATCTGGAAATTTAAAAAGTATTAAAAATGGTTTTTCCAAAATTGGTACCAGTACCCATATTTCTTCTTCAATAAATGAAATTAAAGACGCTGAAGCACTTGTTTTACCTGGTGTTGGGGCATTTGGCAATGCAATGGAAGGAGTTGCAAGCTACCAGGAAGCCATTCATGACCATATACACGATGGAAAGCCCTTTTTAGGCATCTGTCTAGGACTTCAGATCCTTTTTTCCAGAAGCGAGGAA
>WASR01000084.1 GCA_009712615.1 Methanobacterium sp.
CGATTATATTATAATCATGTTTACAAAATGCTATGAATTGTGATAATATTTAAACAAATAGCGCTGTTGAAGTATGTTTTAAAAAAAGAAATCATGGTGACACTATGGATATTTATTATGAAAGAGGTGTGATATAAGTGAAATTAGAAATCGGAAATTTTCATGTGAAAGATATTGTTTTTGGAGAAAAGACTTCCTACGAAAATGGCATTTTAACAATAAATAAGAAGGAAGCACTAGATTTTGTTTTAGAAGATGAACACATTACAGAAGCAGATTTACTAATTGTAAAACCAGGAGACAAGGTGCGTTTAGTACCAGTAAAAGAAGCTATAGAGCCAAGAGTAAAAGTAAACGGTAACACTTTGTTTCCAGGAGTCACAGGAGATGTGGTACCAGTAGGGGAAGGAAGAACTCATGCTCTTAAAGACTGTAGTATTTTAGTCGTTGGAAAACACTGGGGTGGATTCCAAGACGGTTTAATAGATATGAGTGGAGAAGGTGCAAAGTACAGTTACTATTCTCAGTTAAAGAACATAGTCCTTGTAGGAGATACAGACGAAGATTTTGAAAAACATGAGCAGCAAAAGAAAAATAAGGCTTTAAGATGGGCTGGACATAAATTGGCTGAGTTTATTGGAAGCGTTGTCAAAGATTTAGAACCAGAAAGTATAGAAACTTTTGAATTAGAACCAGTTACCAAGAGAGCAAAAGAAATTCAAGAATTGCCATCAGTTGTATTTGTAATGCAGCCTCAATCACAGATGGAGGAAATGGGATACAACGATTTAGTATATGGATGGGATGCAAACCACATGGTCCCTACCTTTATGCATCCGAATGAAGTTTTAGACGGGGCTGTGATTTCAGGAAGCTTCATGCCATGTTCATCAAAATGGGCTACATATGATTTTCAAAATAATCCAACTATTAAAAGACTTTATGCTGAACATGGAAAGACTCTTAACTTCTTAGGTGTTATAATGTCTAACCTTAACGTAGCACTAGAGCAAAAGAAACGTTCAGCTCTATTTGTTGCTCAAATGGCAAGATCTCTAGGAGCAGATGGAGCAATTGTTGCAGAAGAAGGATATGGTAATCCAGATGCTGACTTTATAGCTTGTATAGTAGCTTTAGAAGAAGTTGGAGTTAAAACCTGTGGTATTACAAACGAGTGTACTGGAAGAGATGGAGAATCACAACCTTTAGTGTCCTTAGATGTAAAGGCAGATGCTATTGTATCTACTGGAAACGTTTCAGAGCTAATTGAATTGCCACCAATGGAAACAGTTATAGGAGAGCTACAGTCACTAGCTAGAGATGGTCTTTCTGGAGGATGGGCAAATGATGAAATATTAGGATCTTCAGTAAGAGAAGATGGTTCAATTATTATGGAAAACAATGCAATGTTCTGTGGAGATCAGGCCTGTGGATGGTCACCAAAAACAATGAAAGAGTTTTAGGAGGTGCAGATTAGATGAAGAAAGCAATTCTATATATAAATCAATTCTTTGGACAAATAGGGGGAGAAGATAAAGCAGATTTTTCTCCAGAAATAAGAGATGGACTAGTTGGACCTGCTTTAGAGTTAAGCAAACAACTAAAAGATACAGAAATTACTCACACAATAATATGTGGTGATAACTTTATGGGCTCAAATGAGAAGGAAGCGGTAGAGAAAATATTAGGCTTTTTAGAGGGAAAAGAGTTTGACATATTCTTTGCAGGTCCTGCATTCCAAGCTGGAAGATATGGAAATGCTTGTGGAGTTATTTGTAAAGCTGTAAAAGAGAAGTTCGATGTACCAGTTATATCTTCAATGCATATTGAAAACCCAGGTGTTGAGATGTTTAAAAAGGATGTTTATATATTTAAGGGTGGAAATAATGCTGGAAGAATGAGAAAAGATATAAAGGCAATGGCTGACTTTGCAAATAAAATGCTAAGCGGTGAAAAGCTTCTTTCAGCAGAAGAAGAAGGATATTATGGAAGAGGTAAAAGACATCAGGTTTGGCTTGAATCAGGAAAACCAGCTGCGGATAGAGTAGTGGAGATGATGTTAAAGAAATTAAAAGGGGAAGAATTTGTAACTGAACTGCCTATTCCTAAAATGGACAGAGTGCCAATAGCGGAGGCTATAAAGGATTTAAGTAAGGCAAATATAGCTTGCGTAACAACTGGTGGTATAGTTCCGGTGGACAACCCTGATAGAATTCAGTCTGCTTCAGCAACAAGATGGGGCAAATATGACATATCAAAGTTAGACAATTTAGAGGGTGGAGTATTCAAGACAATCCACGCAGGATTTGACCCTGCAGCAGCAGATGCAGATCCAGATGTAATAGTTCCATTAGATGCTCTAAGAGCATACGAAAAAGAGGGTAAAATAGGCAAGCTTCATGAGTATTTCTATTCTACAGTTGGAACTGGAACTACTCAAGGTGAGGCTGCTAGAATGGCAAGAGAAATTATTGTGCATCTAAAAGAAGCAAATGTAGATGCGGTTGTAATGACCTCCACCTGAGGAACTTGTACACGTTGCGGTGCAACAATGGTAAAAGAAATTGAAAGAGCTGGATTCCCAGTTGTTCAAATGTGTAACTTGATTCCTGTAGCAACAACAGTAGGTTCAAATAGAATAGTTCCAACCATATCTATTCCATATCCACTTGGAAACCCTGCAGATTCTAAAGAGCAGCAGTGGAAATTAAGATATCATAGAGTTGGTGTAGCTTTAGACGCTCTTGCAACTGACATTCAAGAACAAACTGTTTTTAAAGTGAAAATCTAAATCAGTTAAGCAGAGAGCCAAAATCTATGATTTTGTGCGAATCGCTTACTCATTCGACGAAAGGAGAAGGAGTTTCATATAACTAAATAGGTCTTGTTA
>WASR01000086.1 GCA_009712615.1 Methanobacterium sp.
GCCCGGCGTGGCGCGCGCTTTCCGGCGCGCCATGGCCGACGTCCTCACCGACTTACTGCCGGAGCTCGCCGGGTCGGACTGGCTGACTTTCTATTACACCGGCTCCATCGTCTCGAACCTCATCAACGCTTTCGAGACCTGCGCCCGGAAAGCCGGGGCTCTCGTCCTGAGGGGGCCGAACGAACACAGCCTCGCATGCGGGGCGATGGCCAACTGGCAACTTTATGGCAAGCCTTTCGTCACCATCGTGACCAGCGGCATGGTCGACGAGTTCAAGGGAACGCTCGCCAATCTTCGCGAGGCCCGCGCGAAGGGGTTCATTATCTGCGCCGAGCAGCGTCAGGGCTCGTGGTTCGCGTTCCAGTCGACACTGACCCCGGAAGACGACAGCCGCGAGGTGATACGGGCAAGGAATTTGCCCTGTGTCTACATGGATGATCCCACCCGGCTGGCCGCCGACCTTGAAACCGCGATGACGCTTTATGACAAGGGCGAGGGACCAGTGGTCGTCCTGGTGACGCAGACGGTCATGGAAATGGCCGGGACCATCGATGTCCGTCTGCCGCCGGCACCGAATTCGGCTTCTCCGCTGTT
The DNA here is from genome assembly GCA_009712615.1 of Methanobacterium sp. Taxonomy (GTDB): domain Archaea; phylum Methanobacteriota; class Methanobacteria; order Methanobacteriales; family Methanobacteriaceae; genus Methanobacterium_B. The sequence goes on from WASR01000086.1 coordinate 595, forward strand.
TGAGGTGGACGGTGATCCGCCCGGTCTCGACGACGTCATGGCGATCCTGAATTCCGGACCGCCAAGGGTTCTCTGGCAGTGCGGGCCGCGGGATGACGACGAGAGCGAGCTGGTGCATTCCATCGCCGCCCGTTCGGGCATCGCCCTGGCCGACGGTCTGGCCCATCCCGGAACAATTCCCAAGTTCCGCAACGGCGTTCGCAATCCCCACTACCTGGGAACGCTCTCGGTCTACGGCTTCAGCGAGCACGTCTATCACTTCCTGCACACGGACCGGAAGATCAATCCACCCGACGAACAGTGCCTGTTTTTCGTGAAGAGCAAGATCCCGGCTGTGGCGACCCCTTTCACCGAGGCCAAGCTGGGCCGCAAGTTCAAGATCGTCCAGGTGACCCGGAATCCGGACCATGTCGCGCCCTTCAGCGATCATCCGCTGATCATGGACAGTCGCGCCTTTCTGCACGCGGTGGATCGCCGGCTGAATGTGGATCCGGCTCTGCTGGCCAGACGACGCGATGCGATGGCGGCGATGGCGTCCATCGCCGAATCCACCTCCGACATCATCAGCAAGCTGCCCGTGGTCCCGATGAGTCCCAACTATTTTTTCCACCAGCTCAACCGCCTCGTCGAAAGTCTGATCGCCGTCGACGGCGACGATACCACGGGCGTCTACGACGTGGGGCGCTGCGGTCTGTCGGCCGTCCGGAACGTGGCCCGCACGCGTCGGGGATTTTCAGGCTGGTACGGGCGGGCGCTGATGGGCGACGCATTGATGGCCATCCTGTCCCTGGCCCACACCTGTCCGACGGACCTGATCGCCTTCATCGGCGACGGCGCCCGCGCGATGACTCCCGATGTCCTTCCGTCGTTCATCGAGAATGTCCAGGCGCGCGCGCTGTTCAACGGCAAGACGATCACGATCTTCACCTTCTACAACGGAAGTCTCTCGGCGATTAACACATACCAGGAACGAATACTGTTCAACCGGACATCCCGTCAGGTCCGGCTGGTGAATATCACCGGTGACGACTGGGAAGAGAGAGTTCGCGATCTCAGGGTGGTGTCGCGCACACTGGACGTTTTTGATCGTCCGATGCTGGAGCAGGCATTGCTGGAGCGGGGCCGGCTCAATCTTTTCACCATCAAACTGTCCCACAACAACGAAGGCGACGGTCTGTCGCTCGCCAGCGTCAACGGCTGGCAGCGCGACATGGTCGCCAAATGGTCTCCGACGGTGGTGGCCGGCAGGGACGTTCGCGGGGCGGATTGACCGCCCAACACAGGAGAACTGTCAGAATGAGGTTCGGCTTTATCGCTCACCCGACGTCGATCGGATTGAAACGCCATGTGAAGATGCTGGATATGCTGGAGCGCACGTCGCGCGATCTGCAGGACGGCTATTCACGCCGATTGTGGAGCCGCCGCAATCTGGTCCCCTTTATCGATTTCGGACGGATATCTTCGGCCGCGGGGGCGGAATGCGGTGGTTTCGTCCAGTATCTGCCTCTGACCGCCGAGGAGATGCTGCATGATCCAAAGGCCATTTTGCGCCGCGTGCTCGACGGCATCGACGCCATGGCCTCGGAAGGCGCCGATCTGGTCGGTCTGGGGGGATTCACCTCCATTATCGGCCGCCGCGGTGTGGAAACCGCGGACCGGGCGAAGGTGCCTGTCACCAGCGGCAATTCCCTGACCACATCGGCCGCTTTCAGCGCCCTGTGCCAGATCTGGGATTGGATGCGCCTGAAGCCGGAACAGTTGCGTATCGTCATCGTCGGCTATCCGGGGTCGATTTGCCTGGCGCTGGCCAGGATGGTCCTGGAAATGGGCGTGGCCGTCGATCTCGTGCATCGCCCCGGGGGGATCCGGTCCGAGCTGCTTGATCACCTGCCCCGGGCGTGGCATCCGCGGGTCCGCCTGACGGACGATATCGGCAGTTGTTACGCCGACAACCGGTTCTTTGTCGCGGCGCCATCGAGCGGAGGCGTGCTCGACGCGGACCGGCTTCTGACCGGGTCGGTGGGGGTGGCTGTCTGGCCGAAACCAGGGTTCCGGCCCGGGAGGGGCGGGCCGAGACGTTCTCGATCGGGCGCGACCTGCCGCCCGACAAAGTGATGGAGATCGGCCGCATCGCCGAACGTCACGGTTTCCGTCCGGAGCCACTGTCGTCCCGTGGCGAGCGTCTGGACAGGGAAACCATTGCCGGATTCCGCCGGTTCCATCTGGCGGGGGAGACCGGGGGCGTCACGGTGGCTGCGCCCGTCATGGAGGAAGAGGGGGCG
>WASR01000071.1 GCA_009712615.1 Methanobacterium sp.
CGCCCTGACCGAAAGGCGGGGGGGCCGAATGAGGCCGGCAAGACCGGGATGCTATTGTTTGGCCGACGCCAAAGCGCCTCCCATCTCCGCCAGTCTGGCGACCGTGTTCATATTTCGCGAGGTTCCGCTTTTCCCGGCGGGGATGCGAAGACCGGTTGCGGCCAGACCATCCGGATAGAAAACAAACAGTTCGCGGGTTCCCAGTCTGATCTGCTCGTTGGCCGCCCCCGTCACGCCGTCGAACGGATCGGATGGAAGCCGCCCGTCGACAAACAGCGCTATGACGCGATTGGCCGGGGCATCGGCGAATGGATTGTTCGACAGGACACCGGCGATTTCCGGCACGGTCCGCACGATCACCCCCACCGCCTTGCCGGCATAAGCCGAAAGGCGCGTTTCAAGGGCCAGTCGAACATCCGCCTCTGTACCGTTGCTTTCAAAAACGACATTCCCGCTTGCGATATAGGTCGCGACATTAGCAAAGCCGGCCGATAGGCAAAGCTCCCTCAGGGTCGCCATCGGCAATTTTCCGGTACCGCCCACATTGACCGCCCGAAGCAACGCGACATATCCCGTCATCGGCGCCCCTCACTGTTGCCGTCACGCCGGCCGTGCCACCAGGCTCATCGTGTCCAGGGTGGAACTGCCGTCCGGTTCGATCGCGAAGTGATCGATGACCTCCGCCGCCATTCGGCGCGGGAATAGTCGCGCACATGGGACGGGTCGCGCAGCAGCTCCACGGCTAGCAGATAATGCCAACCAGGGATGAGGACAACTCATCACTGGTTGGTCGGCCCGATGAGAGCCCGCGAGTTTGGCGCGAGCGATGGCCCGAGGGTTTCGGGAAAACTTTGCTCAAGGCTGCATGAGGGCTGCGCTGACGGAACCGATCAGCGCGAATCAATCTTTCCCGTGACCCAGCGGCGGACCGGCCCGATGGTCGGCAAAGGTAATTTTAATCCGGCGGTTTCGGCGGCCCTTTTTTTCGATACTCGCGATGGCAACGGGCCCGATCTCGCCCGTCGACCGGACATGGGTTCCGCCACAGGGCTGCCGGTCCACATCGCCGATGCGAACGATGCGCACAACCCCGCCGGTCTCGGGCGGCGCCACCTGCACCGTGCGCACCAGCGCCGGATCGATCCGCAACTCGCGGACCGGCAGGTAAGACAACTCGACCGGAAGGTCGCGCTCGATCAGAGCGTTCAGTCCATCGGACACAGCCTGCCGGTCGATCGTCGCCTCGATATCAAAGTCAAGCCGGCCATGGTCGGGATGGATCGCGCATCCGGTGACCGGAGCCTCGACAAGACTGCAAAGCAGATGAAGACAACTATGCATCCGCATCAGACGATGGCGCCGATCCCAGTCCAATCGGGCCAGAACACGCTGCCCCGTCAGGTTCGCGCCGACGGGATGCGCCAGGATATGGGCTATGCGCAAACGGCCGGGAACGTATCTTGTCTCCTTCACCGGCAAAATCTCGCCACTACCCAAAAGAAACACGCCCGTATCTCCAGACTGACCCCCGCTTTCCGCGTAGAAGACAGTCTCGTCGAGGCACACCACCTCACCGTCGTTTGACGCGATCGAGGTCTCCACCTCGGTGAGATAGGGGTCATTGTCGAAAAGCCTGATCGTGGGAATGACAGCCATAACGCTCCTCCAAAACGGCCCGGGGAACACACGGAGATACGGTCAGGTCTCAACGCCCCTCATCAAGGGCGGATTGGGCTGGTTGGCATGACAACAAGTGCTGAAGAAAAATACTGCTCTGCATAAAAATAAACACAAGCACAATAATTATTATATATAATAAAATAAATACCCCAAATACAAACATATAATTGGAAACTAAAAAATTTAAAAACGACTCATTTGCACAATTTATGTGCGCAACTATTTTTATGATCTGGAAATAATCGCATGACAACGTGCATCACATAGATTATATGGGTCAATGCTAAACTTGTATGGCATACAAGTTTCAGCGAAGATCGTCATTCCATTGGCCGGCAGAACAGAGGTCCGTCGATGTGGATGCCACAGTTGTGCGGCGAGGGGCCGCTCTATCGTCAAATCGTTATCGCCCTTGCAACGGCAATCGAAGAAGGCGGGTTGCGTCCCGGTGACAGGCTGCACACCCATCGAGAGTTGGCATGGCGCCTCGACATCAATCTTTCGACCGTCACCAAAGCCTATCAGGAGGCGGCACGTCGCCATCTGGTCAGCAGCCAGGTCGCCCGGGGAACATTCGTCCTGGCCTCCAGCCACGAGGCACGGCTGTTTTCGTTGAAGGATGTCCCGTCCATCGGCGTGGACCTGTCGACCAGTGTGCCGGCCCTTCCCGAGAAAGACTGCGACTACGCGGCGTCCGTGACAGAAGTGGTCCATGGGGCGGGCCAATCCCTGTGCGGTTATCCCGCTCCCCACCTGCTGGCAACGACCAAAACGGCAATTGTCACCTGGCTGGCATGGCGGGGATTCGAGTGCCTGCCGACCCGGGTGCTCCCCTGCTGTGGCGCCCATGGTGGTCTTCTCGCGGTTCTGCTGTCTCTTCGCGCCGCCAATACTCCCGTGCTGGTGGAGACCTTCACCTTTCCTGGAATGAAGGCGGTAGCCCGCCAGTTGGGGGTGAGGCTGATTCCCGTTGATTGCGATGCGGAGGGAATGAAACCCGCCTCCCTGCTGATGAATGCGCGCGCGACGGGCGCCCGCATCGCCGTGATCGTGGCGAATCTGCAGAACCCCACGGGAGCCATCATGGGGCCGGCCCGACGGCTGGAAATCGCGGCGGCCGCCGCCGCAGCCGAGCTGGTGATCGGCGCGGACGATGTTTACGGACCGCGGAGGG
>WASR01000157.1 GCA_009712615.1 Methanobacterium sp.
ATTTCTTGGTGGTAACTATTACTAAAGCCGAAAGAAAACAACGTGAACAGGAATTAAGACGTAAAGATATTGTTGATGCCGCAGAAAAACTATTTTTTGCCGAGGGATATGAAAAGGTTCACATGAACGACATAGCCCAGGAAGCAGAAATGGCAAGGGGTACCCTCTATCAATACTTCAAAAATAAGGACGACATATACGCTGCTATTGCTCTTCGCGCAGCTTTGATGATCAAAGAAAAATTTCAGAACCTGTTGTCAAAGGACACAACAGGAATTGAAAAAATTAGAAGAATATGCAGATTCTATTACGACTTTTATAAGGAATACCCTGGTTACTATGATGCTTATTACCATTCTGGAATGTTTGAAATAGATGGTTCAAAAGCATTGAAAGAAATGCAGAAAATAAGAAAGATCAGTTTTCAAGGTGCTGTAGACGCAGTGAAAGATGGAATAAAGGATGGAAGCCTCAGAGAAGGTATTGACCCGGTGGTCACAACATTGTACATGCTTGCAACAGCAAACAACGTCAACAACATAAGTCCTGTAACACAGATGTACATGGATGAATATGGATTAACACACGACGATCTGTTCAACCAAACACTGGACATGTCCATAAGGGCAATAGAAAACAAGGAACCGGAAAATTCTGATGAATTGTAAAAAAATCATTGTCATAACTCATAAAAGTTACAATAACATTCATGGAGGTATAAAGGGTACAATGAAGTTAAAGATATAGTAACAATAATAGTAAATCAATTTTCTCAACCAACAATTCTATGCACATATCTTTAAATAGAAAATATCAGGAGTTGTTTGGTTTTTGGTAAATTTGGGGGTAAATTTTAAGGTTTAAATAAATGAGCTGTATGCTTGTAAGTTGCATCTTTTTTTAAAGATTTAAACTCCAGCGAATGCTCTAAAAATTTAATGAAATTGGGGAGTAATTAATAATGTTAGATATAGCTTTTAAGGATTTTAAAGCAAAAAAAAGCCGTGCTGCCATGTGTATCATCGGGGTCATGGTCTGTGTTTTGCTTATAGGTGTTATTAATGTAGTCATGTATGAAATGGTTTCAGGTTTAAAGGGTGACCTTGGGACAGTGCATGGAAAGATGTACTTCGAACAAAATGGAACCAACTACCCACCAGCTGGAAGTGTGATAACCGAAAGCCTGGGTAACGAGGTACTAAATAACAGTGTAGTTGACAGCCAGAAAAGTACCAACGCACTTTTCACCCCGCTACAGGGAAGTCAAACCGATGATGGTGGAATGACCATGGTAGTGGGGCTCACGCCTGGCAGGGAAGAGGCATTCATCGGAAATGCAACAGTAACTGGAAAAAGTTCCCTGGTTGGCGAGGCAGAAAATGCTGTTATAATCGGTTCAGAAACAGCAAAAAACTACAATTCAACAGTTGGAAGTACAATCACAGTCAACAACGAAACCTTCAAGGTTGTAGGAATAATGAAAAAGGTGGGAAGTGGATGGCCGTTAACCATAGACAGTTCAATGATCATGTCACTCGAACATGCACAGAATATTTCAGACAGGGACGGATTAGTATCCACAGTTATAATGGTGCCTTCAAATGGAAATTCAGCACAAACTGTTGAGGACACTCTCCAGAGTGCCTATCCAAAGTACGATGTTTACACCGAGAAGGACACTCAAAAAACCATTGATAAGCAGCTGAAGGAGGTCATGATCTTCATGAACATGGTCATAGTCATGATCTTCGGAGTGTCGATGGTTCTCATCATGAACGTGATGATGATGTCAGTTAAGGAGAAAACCAAGGACATAGGTACTATGAGGGCATTAGGAACCAAGAAACGTTCAATAATGCTGTTAATAATCTATGAATCTTTGATTCTAAGTTCTATTGGGGGTATTATTGGTATACTTCTTATTTCTCCTGTGTACAATGTACTGGGAATTATGATGGGGGCCACGAACTTCAGTTTCGTACTACCTACATCTGTGATAATACAAGTGGCGGTGATTGTCCTGGTAATTGGAACATTTTCAGGTTTACTACCAGCCTACCTAGCAAACAAGATAAGTCCAATAGAGGCTTTAAGGTATGAATAATAATGGAGTTGTTTAAAATGCAAAATTTGGTTAATGGTAAAGAACTCTGGAAAACCTATGATCTAGGTGGTGTGAAGGTCAATGCACTCAGGGGATTGAACATATCTGTGGATGAGGGGGAATTTGTATCCATAATGGGTCCATCAGGCTCTGGTAAATCAACCCTCATGAACATGATAGGATGTCTGGACACCCCAACAGAGGGTGAGCTTTCAATAGACGGCAGGGAAGTATCTTCCATGAAGGAATCTGAACTCACCAAACTTCGTGCAGAGAAGATAGGTTTCATCTTCCAAACCTTCAACTTACTCCCTGCACTCAGTGTTCGTGACAACGTGGAATTTCCTCTTAGAAATTTGAGTGGAGATAAAAAATTGAATAAATCTGCAAGAAGAGCCCGTGCAGAGGAATGTCTGGAAAGTGTTGGTCTGGAACACAGGCTGGGCCACCGTCCTGCCAAACTCTCAGGGGGAGAAAGGCAGAGGGTTGCAATTGCACGTGCCCTAGTAAACCGTCCTAAATTCATACTTGCAGATGAACCAACAGGAAACCTCGACACAGAATCAACTGACAACATCATGAAACTGCTCCACACCATAAACAACGATGGAACAACAGTTATAATGGTAACACACGATGTTGATACCACTCAGGACACAAGGATACTTAGAATCAGAGATGGAGTAATAGAAACAAACAAAGAGGGTTAAACCCCTTTTAG
>WASR01000029.1 GCA_009712615.1 Methanobacterium sp.
GTATTGCAGGTGCCATGGTATCCACAGTGATGTTCAATGTGTAATTAGATACATCACATCCATAAATATCCATCAATGCCCCTTTGTTTATCATTAAAGTATAATTTCCATCTGCAAGTTTTATGTTAGGCTTTATTGATACAATATTATTATCTAAAGCTACTGTTATGGGTATTGATGTTCCTTGATGGTTTTTAAGGTAGATCTGTTGGTTTTGAATAGTTACGAATTTATTGAAAACCAATTTAATCGTTTTATTTGAATATATTGACATTGTCCCGTTTTTAAGATTATTATACACTACAGCAGGTTTGATTTTGTCCATGGTAAAACTGGAATTGAAAGTGTTTTCCAAATTGTTACCAACCAGGTCCATCAATGCATCTGTAGGTATGAAAACATTGTAAATCCCATCTTGTAAACTGTTAAGAGGTATCAATTCAAGAATGTTACCGTTTAAGAGTTTGCTAGTTGGTATCACATCTGAATTATGGTAAAGCTGAATATTTCCATAGAAATTTCCCGGCTGTACTGGTTCAGAAAAGACAATTTTTATTGGGGATTTAGGATTGGTGATGATGGTATTATTGGACGGTATTATGGAAGTTACCACTGGTGCGATATTATCCATTTTCACAACTGTGTTGAATATCTGTGAATCCCAATTCAATGATATGGTTATATAGGAATCTGTAACTCCATCAGTTCCCAATATGGATAGGGCAGTACCATTTACCAGATTAAGGTAAGGGTTTAATGTTCCTGAGGTAGATGTCATGTTCATTAGTTCATCTGGAACACATCCATGTGACGGGTCATGGAAGTATAAATCTGGATGTTTAGGATCCGCTAACAAACCATTGTCATGTAACACATCAATGGTTATGGTGCTGGTCTGTCCTGATTTTAAAGTAGATGGATTGGCATTAAAGATTAGGATCATCCATTTCGAAATATTTATACCTTTACAGTTTCCGGAAGGTCCTAAATTAGTTCCCCACCAGTTGTAGTCAGCATTCACATTGCTGTTTGGCTCTACATAAATGGATTTACCATTCACTGCATTGTTGTTCATGAAACTGTTGAATTGCATGGTACCTTTTGTTACATCAATTGCCCCACCATTGGTGCTTGCAGAGTTGTTTAAAAACAAAGTTTGGGTTACATTGAGGTAGTTTCCATAGATACATATGGCACCGCCTATCACTGCAGAGTTGCTTATAAATTTACAGTTTTTAACATTCAAATTTTGAGTTGTTTTTAATTGGTAATCTATCGGAAGAGATTCTATAGCTCCTCCAATTTTTGATGTATTATTAGAGAAAATTGAGTTGTTAATTGTTAAATTAGCTCCCTCACAGGATACTGCTCCTCCACGTTGTGTGGCTTGGTTAAAGTCAAAGTTTGATTCCGAAATTGTAATGTTTCCACTGCTAAATACAGCTCCTCCGAACATTCCTGCTGTGTTATTGTTGAATGTGCACTGGGTTAGGTACATGTCAGATGGTAAGTTTTGATTAGCACTTGAAATTGCACCTCCAAGATTCCCGGCTGAATTTCCAGTGAAGTAACAGCCAGATGCTTTTAGAGTGCCGGTATCAAATCCAACAGCTCCCCCTATCATGGTGCAGTTGTTATTATAAAATTGAACATTTTGTAGTGTTGTGTTTCCTTGATTGTATATTGCACCGAATGATGTGTCTGCTGAGTTGTATGCAAATATGGAACAATTTTTAACTGTCAAATTTCCTATGTTGAAGATTGCTCCGCCATTTTGTGCCGAGTTTTTGGAAAAATCACATTCATTTATAATCATGTTAACCGGAAACATTGCACCCAAACATGCCAATGCTCCACCATTCATATCTGCTCTGTTACTATTAAAAACCGAATTAACAGCATTCAAAGTGCCTGAAGTGTAACCTACAGCCCCTCCATATTGGGTTGCATGATTATTTTCGAAACTGGTGTCATTGATCTCCATGTCAGAACTGTCACCAGCAATTGCTCCTCCATTGTTTGCAGAGTTACCATCGAAGTTACTGTCCTTCACAGTTGCATTGGCCGTGTTGAAAATAGCACCACCATTTTGGGCTGTGTTGTTCAGGAAATTACATCCTGTTATCTCCATATTCAATGGTTGATCTACTGCTACACTGGCAATGGCTCCCCCATTAAATTTTGCACTGTTGTTATAAAATTTGCAGTTGTAAGCTAACAAATAACCAGAATCGTAGCGAACAGCACCTCCTAAATGGTTAGAATGGTTGTATTTAAAGGTTGAATTTGAGAAGATCAGTGTTGTAGTTCCATATATGGCCCCACCATCGGTTGCAGAGTTTGCATTAAAATCACTACCATTCACCTCTAAATAACCTGTGTTAAAAACAGCTCCACCTCCATTTGCTGTATTATTAAAAAAATAACAATTGTTTAAACTCATATATAATGGTAAATTTGCGGAGACACCTGCCAGTGCCCCTCCAAATCCTGCATAGTTGTTGTAGAAGTTAGAGTTATTCACTGTTAAATAGCCAGAATCGTAACCAACAGCTCCACCGTAATGTGTTGCATTGTTGTTTAGGAAGTCACAGTTGTTTAAAGTGAGATTGCCTTCACTTGTGATTGCACCTCCATTATCTGATCTCGCATTTTCAAGTGTTAAATCATTGATTGTTACGTTGAATCCATTTAAGATAGAAAATATGTGGCTTGTGTTTGAACCGTCTAGTATGGTTCCTGTTCTAGTTTGGCAAGATATGGTTATGGATTTTGAAATCATAATATTCGTGTTTCCATCTCCTTTGTAGATTACTT
>WASR01000277.1 GCA_009712615.1 Methanobacterium sp.
ATATATAAGAAATTATAGACAAAGTATTGTCTAATAAATTTTAATCATTGAAACAAAATCAATCCAGTGTATATCTGAGGTACGGCAGTGCTAACAAAAAAAATCATGAGCTACAAATAAAGCCCGACAATAAATTCAGAGTGGTATAATGAAAAAAAGCAGTAAGATCGTTTTAGGCATTCTTGTTGGAGGATCCCTTTTGGTTGTAATCCTCTTAACTGCAATGATATCCCTCTTGGGAGGTTCAAATTTCCTGAGTTCAGCCCCAAATGGTGACACCGTAGCAGTAATTCCCATAGAAGGAGAAATAGGATATGGTTCATCAGGATTGAGCGGTGAAACAATAGTAACCCCTGAAAATGTCAAAGACGCCATGAAACAGGCCGAATCTGATGGAACTGTTAGTTCAATACTGATTAAAATTAACAGTCCCGGAGGATCTCCAGTTGCAAGTGAAGAAATTATGAACGCCATCAACGAAAGCCAAAAACCTGTTGTTGTATGGATAGGAGATACAGGAGCATCGGGAGCTTACCTTGCTGCATCTTCCGCCGATGAGATCATTGCAAGTCCTTCTTCCATGGTAGGAAGCATAGGAGTTATAATGGGGTTAACTGATCTGTCAAAGTACTACGAAAACAACGGAATCGACAAGTACTCCATAAAAGCCGGTGAGTACAAAGATATGGGGTCAGATTACAGGCCTTTAACATCGAACGAAAGAAGCATGCTTCAAAGCATGGTAAACGAAGATTATGCCCATTTCATAGATATTGTAGCGGTTAACAGAAATCTTACCGTAAATTACACCCAATCTATAGCAGAGGGTAAAATCTACACAGGTACACAGGCTAAAAATTTGAAGCTCGTGAATGATACAGGTGGAGAGAAACAGGCTCTAGACGCCGCAGCAAAACTCGGAGGAATAACTGGAAGCTACAACACCATAGATATCAATCCATCTTCGGGTTTACTCGATATATTAAACAGCATGTCATCAAGAATTGCATATTCAATTGGACTGGGAATTGGAAACAATTTAAAGAACGGTACAGACAATGACTTAAAATTACCTTCGATTTATTGAATGTATATATGTAACTAGTTGCAAAAAAAATGGTTTAGAGATTAGAGGTGAAAAAATGGTAGTCAAAGTTGAAGTATTTACATCCCCATCATGCCCATACTGCCCTATGGCTGTTCAGCTGGTGGAAGAAGTTAAAAAAGAGATGACAGATGATTTAGAAGTAGAAAAAATTGATATAATGGTTGATCAAGAAAAAGCTAGGGAATATGGTTTAATGGCTGTTCCAGCAATAGCTTTAAATGGAGTTGTAAGGTTTGTGGGCGCTCCAGGTAAAGAAGAACTAGTTGAAGCCATAAAAGAAGCATCCAAAGGTTAAAAATATAGTTCAAATATTTTATTAGCATGGAAAATAGGGCAATTCTTGACAGGTACCATCTTAAGGAATCTGAGTATGGAATAACCACAGGCAGTGCAGCAACTGGAGCTGCACTTGCAGCCCTTTTCTCCCTGGATGGTGAAGTTAAGGAAGTTGAAATCAGCACACCAATGGGAGAAATTATTCTGGATGTTAAACATTCGGAGAAATTAAATTCTTTTTCTGGAAGAGCTTCTGTTGTGAAGTACCCATACGATGATCCCGATGTCACCATAAATCTCGAAGTGGTGGCTGAACTTGTTCTTAAAAATGAATCGGGAATCACTGTGAATGGTGGAGAGGGTGTTGGAACCGTCACAAAACCAGGTTTACAAGTTCCAGTCGGATTTCCAGCAATAAATCCCACTCCAATGGAGATGATAGTATCGAATATTGAGTCCCATCTGCCCGAAGGAAAGGGTGCTGAAGTAACAATTAGCATACCCCAGGGGAAAGAACTGGCAAAAAGAACTCTTAATCCTCGTTTAGGAGTTGTAGGGGGCATTTCAATTCTTGGAACCACAGGGTTTGCACGTTCCATGAATTTAAAAAGTTATAAAGAATCCTACAGATGTCAGATAGATGTTGCAGTTGCAGAGGGTTACGAGTACCTTGTTTTTGTGCCTGGAAATATTGGAGAAAAAATTGCCAAAAAGCTACTGGATATCGAAGATGATCAGGTAGTACAGATGGGAAATTTTGTTGGATACATGCTTGATGAAGCTTCAAAAGAGGGTGTTAAGCAGATCACGTTGCTCGGCCATGCTGGAAAACTCATTAAAATAGCTGCAGGCATATTCAACACCAAACATTCCGTTGCAGATGGAAGACATGAAATTATAGCATCCCACGCAGCACTTTCAGGAGCAGATCAATGGATAGTGGAGCAAATATTTGAATCCACCACCACTGAGGATATGATAACTGTTCTAGAAGAAAATGGATTGAAAACCAAGGTTTTTAACAGCATTGCAAAAAGGATGAAACAACTGTGTTCAACAAAATTCAACATGGATTTTGAAGTGATAATCGTTAACATGGAAGGCGATATCTTAAATTCATAAATTAAATATTCGATGGATTAAATTCCATTATTGATTTGGTTCAAATTAACAGGTTACTTGATCAACAACTACAATTTACAGTATAATCTATTTAGATAGCATCATGACACCCAATCTTAGACTGAGCTGGGATCATTGTTGTTCTGTTTGGTTTTAGAAATTTTTTAGAATAAATTATTCTCATAAAAATGTTAATAAGTTGAGATCCATATTTCATTTAAGAAATAGAATCCTAGGAAATCTTGAGATGTAGATGAATTTTTATGGATAACTCAGAAT
>WASR01000215.1:0-1206 GCA_009712615.1 Methanobacterium sp.
AAAAGATATTGAGCAGTTTAAATTCTATAATAACGTAAATATTACTTTAAATTAAAGATAGGAGTGTTATAAGTTGAAAATAGCAGATGGAATAGGAATGTTACAAATAAAAATGAATTCAATGGGTAGAGAAAGTATAATTTATCCCACAGTTATTTGGGACGATGATTCAGCCTTACTGATCGATGCAGGATTACCAAATAGCATGTCAGATATGAAACTGGAGGTAGAAAATGAAGGAGTTCCATTTGAAATGATTGAAACTTTGATAATCACACATCAGGACATCGATCACTTCGGAGGGGCAAATGAAATCGTTGAAAAATTTCCAGACATCAAGGTATGTGCACACAAGGAAGATGTGCCCTATATTCAAGGTGAAAAAAGGCTTGTAAGATTAAATTCAAATTTTATGGACAGAATTTCCAATCTTTCTGAAGAACAGAGGGAAAAGGTTCTGGATATGTTTGAAAACAATCCTGTAAATATTGATAGTGTACTAACCGGTGGAGAAGAGCTTGGTTGTTTCGGTGGAATCAAAGTAATCCATACACCAGGTCACACCCCTGGCCATATATGTCTATACCATGAACAATCTAAGACCCTAATTGCTGGAGATGCAATGAACTTGATGGATGGAAAGCTGGTGGGTCCAAACCTTGAGATCCTGACAGAAGATGAAGCAAAAACTGCATTCGAATCCCTTGAGAAATTGGTAAACTTGGACATTGAAAATGTGGTGTGTTACCATGGAGGTTTGTTAAACGAAGATTCAAATCAAGCAATCAAGGATTTTGTGGAGACAATGAATGATTGATTTAACCCTTATATTTCTTCCCATAGTTGGTTTTTTAATAGGATTACTCGTGACAACACTGGGCGGTGGTGGAGGAGGATTGTACGTGCCGATTCTAACACTCTTAGGTGTGGCCCCGCAGGTAGCAGTTGCAACCTCCCTTGCGACTGTGCTTCCAACCACCGCTGTAGGCGCCTACAGCCACAACAGAAAGGGTAATGTGGATGTGCACACAGGTATAATACTCGGTATCGGAGGAATAATAGGAACACTCATTGGGGCCTATGTTGCAAATCTAATCCCACCCACCCTTTTGAAAAAATGCCTTGGATTGCTTTTACTCATATTCGCCATTCCCATGATAAGGAGATTCATAAAAACTTATAGAAATCCAGAAAATAGTAAAACAG
>WASR01000215.1:1216-2773 GCA_009712615.1 Methanobacterium sp.
TTGGCGAGTATCCTGATAGGGAAACTCTGAAACTTCAAGGACCAAAAAGAATCTTCGCATCCATGTTTGGTGTTGCCGGAGGCGTACTTGCAGGTGTTTTTGGATTAAGCGGTACACCACCCATATCAGCAGGTCTCTACAGTCTGGGACTGCCGACCCTAATGGTTGTAGGAACTACTGTGTTTGTACTGGTGTTTAATTCCCTCGCTGGAATTGGTGGTTATCTGTTTCTTGGAAGGTTCGACGTCGTATTAACAGTACTTCTAGGGGGAGGAGCTGTTGTTGGATCATTTTTAGGGCCTAAACTCCTTGAAAAGGCTGGTAAAGAAATTGTAGAAAAGTTCATACCCCCTGTGCTCATAGGAATCAGCGTAATCTTTGGGCTTGCCCTGATATTTTAGATAGATGTCAGTCTAAAGGAAAAAAGTGATTGTTATAAAAGTGGACAAAAATAGAATACTTTCCACCTTTACTTCACAAATGTGTTATTTTGAAGGTCGAGTAGGGCCTGTTCTATCTCTTCATGGGTGTTCATTACAAATGGTCCGTATCTTGCAATGGGTTCATTTAAGGGCTTGGCAGATATTAAAAGAAATCTAACTGATTTTTTATGAGCATGAACCCTGACAAGTTCTCCATCATCGAATATTATCATTTTAGTGGCTAAAACAGGTGTTCCATCATTTTGAGAGTTTGATTCAGAGTTACCAAAGATTCCTTCCCCTTCAAAAACATAGGCTAGTACTGAGTATCCTTTTTTTACTGGAATGTCCAGCGATGTTTCAGCAGGGAGATAAATATCAATGTAGGTAGGATTGGCATATATATCTGTTACGGCACCTTCAACTCCTTCATATTCGCCTGCTATGACTTTTATGACTTGACCATTTTCATGTTCTATTTTTGGGATCTGTGAAGATTCAACACCCCTGTAGCGGGGTTCTGTCATTTTAAGTCTTTTGGGAAGGTTAACCCACAGCTGAAATCCTTCCAGAATACCCTCTTCAGGTTCTTTAGGCATTTCTTCATGTAGAATTCCACTTCCAGATGTCATCCACTGAACATCTCCCCTGCCGATGGTTCCAGAATTGCCCATGCTGTCTTTGTGATCAACATGTCCGTTTAAAATATAGGTAACAGTCTCAATACCCCTGTGTGGATGCATAGGAAAGCCTAAAACATAATCCCCAGGATTTTTGGATCCAAAGTGATCAAATAGTAAAAACGGATCCACATAATCCAAAGTTGCCGTTGCAATGCTTCTTCTAAGGAGTACACCTGCTCCTTCCAAAACATACACCGGCTCAACTATATCCAAAATTTTCCTGGTAATTATCTTAACAACCCCCTTGACCAAAATTCTTATTTTTATCAAAAATTTAAGCAACCATAATCGGACTGTTCTAGATATATGATTAAATTGAAAATTATAACTTTCTCTCAGAAAGATTTTTTGCCCCATTTAATAAAAAAATGTACCCTTCTTTAAAGATTCATTGATTTATATATCTGTTTAAACGGTTCTTCAATCCATCAGGAACATTTTTATTGGCTATT
>WASR01000017.1:0-11113 GCA_009712615.1 Methanobacterium sp.
GAATTTAATGGGTTTAAGTAAATATCTAAGAGTAAATGAGATAAAAAAAATGAGAAAATAAAAAATTAATTTCAGTCAAGCTCTACTTGATTCTTACCATAACTTAATTTTTTCTTGTTTATCCAAACAAATCCATTATCCGGGGTAATAACTGCAACATCAATTGGACCACCAACTCCAGGCATATCTCCAGGATCTGCATTGATTCCATCTGAAAATCTCTGCATAGCTGATGTTGTCTGTATCATCAAGGTACAAAAATCTATTCCGTCTTGCAGAGTCATTGTTCCCCACTGTATGGCGTACTCTAAATTTTTAAGCTCTTCAAAGACTTGGGCTTCCCCTTTTATAAGCATGGCTTCTTTGGTGTAAGCCACATTAGCGATTCTTCCATCGAAGCCCAGAACGATCCTTGAAACTACATCACCCTGACCGATCCATGAACTTCCATATTCGTTGTTCCTGTCAAGACTGTCCCTTCTTTTTTGAATTTCACCAGGGATATAACATCCATAAACTTGATGTGTCCCGTTTTGATTATAACCTGCAACCAGAAGCTCAATCATATCAACTCCTGCCACACCTTCTTCCATCATTCCCTGGGGATTTTTAAATCTGAAATTGATATTGTACTCATTCTTTTCAATGTTAAGGAGTTCACAGCCCTTGCCTAACAAGTCATTTCTGATATTTTCCTCAGCCATATCAAGCTGTTCTTTCCAATGATACTTTTCATTGAAAAGCTTGTAGAGCTCGACAGCAACATCTTCCACATCTAAATCTTCAATTTCGGGTCCTCTTTTAAATTCTTCAATGAATTTGCTCATATTCTTAAGAACACCATCTTCCTCTAAAAATGCCAGTCCAGTTATTCCTACTCCTATCCGGCTGTTTATTTGGAAAAGTTTCATTGCATTATCGCTACCTATACGTGCCATACCCTTGAGATTTCTGTAACTCTGCCTACTATCTGCAGCTAACACAATTCCCTCGGGAGTTGTGGTGTTTATTACCAGTGACATGTTGATCTGACTCCTTTTTCTTAATGCTTTGAATAAATAATTCAGCTGAAACTAAACTTTTCTACTCAAAAATTTATTTCCCTCTAAAATAAATCTCCAAGGTTTAAATTGATCTTCTTCAGCATAATCTATATTTATCCTCGTAGAAGTTAAAATTTTTTCATTTGTTCCTAATTTTTGTCCCAAAATAAAAAGTTCATCTCCACAAAGATTGTTCCCGCTAATTTTTGCATCTATATCCATGGCTTCACATAATTTCACAGGACCATTTGTCAAATTTTTGAGGTTTGAAGGATTAGTACGAGAAAAATTTCTCCGTTTTACCATGAGATCTATTCCATCAATAGGTTCAAGTGCCCTAATGAGCACAGCCCGGGGCACGTTTTCCGATTCTGTAACAACGTTAAAACAGTACCCAATTCCGTAAATTGGAAATATGTAGCAATGCCCTCCGGATTTGTAAAGTGGATCCATTGAGGGGGTATGCTTATTTTTATACGAATGTGATCCTCTATCCTCAAAACCCAGGTAGGCTTCTGTTTCAACTATTTTTCCACTTGTTATCTCATCAGACTTTTCACGAACTAACACACATCCAATAAGTTCTCTTGCAACTGTTAATGTAGGTTTTAGATAAAAATTTTTATTGAGTTTCATTAAAAGTTTCCATTAACCTCTTAACTCCTTATATCTGAAACAATCTACAGTGTGATCGTTTACCATACCAACAGCCTGCATGAAAGAGTAACAAATTGTTGGACCTACAAATTTAAATCCCTTCTTTTTTAAGTCATGGCTCATGGTTTCAGATTCTTTTGTTGTGGCAGGCATTTCTTTCAAACTTTTCCAATGGTTTTGGATGGTTACCCCGCCAACAAATTGCCACAAATACTTGTCTAAACTACCATATTCTTCCTGTATATCAAGAACTGCTGTTGCATTTGTTACTGCAGATTCAATTTTTAATTTGTTGCGGATTATACCAGAATTCTCTTTGAGTTCCTTTAACTTCGAATCATCGTAGTGAGCTACTATTTGAGGTTCAAAATTATCGAATGCTTTTTTGTAATTTTCACGTCTACTGAGTATGCTTTTCCAGCTTAATCCTGCTTGTGCCCCTTCTAAAATTAAAAATTCAAACAATTTCCTATCATCGTGAACTGGAACTCCCCATTCAGTATCATGGTAACCTTTCATCATAGGGTCATCATTAACCCAAGAGCATCGGGTTTTCATATTTTATAATTAACATTTAAACCAATTATATTTTTTCATTTGGGATAAAAATTTGTTAAAATACTTTAAATACTATTTAATGCTTTAATGTTGGATAAAATATATTAAATTCAATTTACAAATATATAACATCGACACCAATGGAGGAAAAAATATGACGGATGGAAAATTGGAGCTTTTATCAGCTGATAACAGTGTGCTACTTTTGGTAGATTATCAACCTGCCATGATTAGGAGTGTTGCTTCAGGTAACAAAACTATCATTAAGAAGGCAGCCTTGTATGCTTCAAAGGCTGCAAGTATATTGAACATTCCTGTGGTTTTATCGTCCATTAATCCCCAGGGAAATGGTGATGTATTCCCAGAAATAACAGAGATTTTCCCGGATCAGAAAGTATTTGCAAGAAAAATTAAAAGTTTTGATGCATTTGAGGATGATGATACATTCGATGCCATAAAAAGCACAGGAAGGAAGAAATTAGTGCTATCGGGTCTTTGGACAAGCATGTGTTTCGCTTACACTGCACTTCATGGAATTAAAGAAGGTTACGAAGTTTATGGGCTCATAGACGCTGCAGGTGATTCAACAAAACCTGCACATGAGTATGGGATAAAAAGAATGATCCAAGCAGGAGTCGTTCCAATAACTTTGGAATCACTTGTTTCAGAGTGGATGCATGATTGGGATAATCCCAAAGCTTCTGAACTTGTAAAAGAAGTATATTCAAAGTATGGGGCCATGATAGGAATTTAAAAATCCCTATTTACGAACAGGAATGCCCTTGTCCACCAGATATTTTTTAACCTCAGGAACAGGATACTCATTGAAATGAAAAATGCTGGCGGCTAAAGCGGCATCTGCCTTTCCTATTTCAAATGCTTCGTAGATATGTTGAGGATTTCCCACACCACCCGAGGCTATCACTGGTATGTCCAGATTTTCGCTCATGGTTCTCGTTAATTCAAGATCGTAACCATCCTTTGTACCATCTCTATCCATACTTGTGAGTAGAATTTCACCAGCACCACGTTCTTGACATTCAATGGCCCAAGCTATTGCGTCTATACCTGTAAATTCTCTACCGCCATATATGCTGCAGTCAAACCAGCAATATCCCTTTTTAGTTTCTACAACAATTTTTTCTGGTTCTTCTGATGGATCAGATATATATCTGCGTTTTGCATCGATCCCTATGACGCAGGCTTGTGATCCTACAATTTTAGAGGCTTCGTTGATGAGATCAGGATTGTGTATTGCTGCTGTGTTGGTTGAACATTTGTCTGCCCCGGCCCTTAACATATTAACGTAATCTTCGGGCTTTCTGATCCCTCCACCAACGCATATGGGCACAAAAACATTTTCTGTTGTTGCTTTAATAACATCTGCCATTGTTTCTCTTCTTTCATGGGATGCGGTTATGTCTAAAAATACAATTTCATCCGCTCCGTCTTCATAGTAACGTGTGGCAAGTTCAACAGGGTCTCCTGCATATTTGATCTGCTTAAACTCCACACCTTTAACAACCCTTCCATGGGGTACATTTAAATCGCAATCCAAACAAGGAATGATTCTTTTGGCAAGCATATTTACCTCGGTTTTATTTGTATCAATGAATATTTAATTCAGTCTCGTTATTCAAAAAATTATGATCAAAATGAACTACAATAATTGTATAATACGTAACCATTTTTAAGGATTAGGATCAAATAGTTCGATGTTGCTTTGAAATGAGTTGAAATTTACTGTACTTCAATTCAAATCAGCTTATTTATCAAATCATGGGCCTGTAGTCTAGCCTGGAACATGACGTGGGACTTCGGATCCCAAGGTCGGGGGTTCAAATCCCCCCAGGTCCGCTATCAACAGCGATTTTTGTTTTATTTATAGATCTTCAATTTATCCCAAAATATAAATTCTCGGGGGTGCATATTAACATTATTCCTGCCTTATAATTGGGCTAAATTTGTGGAATAATGTATTTAACTGGTTTGATTCTAAAAATATTCGAGGTGAACTCTTGGTTAAACAAAGGTTATCAACAATTTTTGTATCACATGGCGCTCCCTCATTGCCCTTTGAAGATGTTCCTGCAAGAGCTTTTTTAACAGATTTGGGGAGTAAATATGGTAATTTTGATGCAGTTCTATGTATATCTGCTCATTGGGAGACCACTAAGCCTGTATTAAATGCTGTTGAGGTAAACGAGACAATACATGATTTTTATGGATTTGCGCCGGAACTCTATCAGATCGAATATCAGGCCGAGGGTTCGCCTGAACTTGCAAAACACACACAGAACCTTCTATATGATGCAGGAATTTCATGCGATTTAGATTTTACACGAGGACTTGATCATGGGGCTTGGATACCTATGTTGCTAATGTACCCCGACAGAAACATTCCTATTTTTCAGCTTTCTATTCAGCAAAGCCTTGATCCGAAACAACACCTCGAACTGGGCCGCGCATTAGAACCTTTAACTGATGAAAGGGTCTTGATAATTGGCAGTGGTGGTGCTGTACATCCGCTGGGTTATGCTTCCCTTCATCCAGATGCAATCACAGATGATTGGGCAGTAAAATTCAATGAATGGCTCAAAACTGCCATTAATACAGGAGATGTAGAATCTTTAGTGTCTTATAGGGATCGATCTCCATACTCAGAAAGGGCACACCCCTATCCGGATCATTTCATGCCGTTATTAACAGCCATGGGTGCAGCAGGAGAGGGATCAACTGGTACATTAATCCATGATAGTTGGTATTGGGGAGATTTGGGCATGGGTGCGTATGAATTCAGTGTTTAATTTAATGGGGAAATATTATGACGGAAAAAAAGAAAGAACCAAGGATTAGAATAATTAAAGATGGACCTTACATAGTATCTGGTGGAGTTCCATTACTTAAAAAGGGTATTGGAATTGATGATGAAGGTAATTCTTATAATTGGACAATGGAAGTAGAATATCCTAATAAAGAATCTTATTCTCTGTGTAGATGTGGAAAATCAAAGAATAAACCATTTTGTGATGGTACGCACCTTAAAATAGGATTTGATGGCACAGAAACTGCCAGTAGAAAACCATACATGTCTGAAGCTGTTGAAACCACTGGGCCAGAGCTGACATTAACAGATGTATGGCCTCTGTGTGATCATTCCCGATTCTGTCAACGTAGTGGGGGGATAAGGGAGTTAGTTGCTAATTCTGACGACCCAAAATCTAAAAAACTTGCCATTGAAGAAGGACACAACTGCCCTTCAGGTCGACTTGTGTTGTGGGATAATGAAACAGGTGAAGCCCTAGAACCTGACTTTGAAAAATCCATAGTAATGATACACGATCCACAAAAAAAATGTGAAGGGCCCATTTGGGTGAGGGGAGGCATTCCAGTTGAATCTTATGATGGTTTTGAATATGAAATTAGAAACAGAATCACACTGTGCCAGTGCGGAAAATCAGAAAACAAACCGTTTTGTGATGGAAGCCACTGGCTCACAAAGGATCAGATGGAAGAATGGAGAAAAAAATGGGATAAAAATAGAGATTAATCCTAAATTTTTTATTTAGTCATCAATCCTTCACAATGGCTTCCTTAAAAAATTCAGGAACTAATGATTTGTACATCCTGTTGTTGAATAGCATTTTAATATTTCCATCGAGGATGTAAGTTTCACAGTAATCATCTTCGGCACGCATTCCCCTTCCGTATGCCTGGATCAAAGTCATAACAGTTTTGTATGCATACCATTTAGGATCTTTATCCTTTCTGTTTTTAATTTGTTGATCTCCAAGGTAAGGGAAAGGTATCTTATAAATGACTTGGAATTGACATTTTTCATAGGGTAGATCAACACCTTCGCTCATCGAAGGACTCACAAGCACCAGAGGATCCTTACTTTTTTCAAAAAGTCTCAGTTTATACTCTCTATCTGTACTTTTATGGTCAAGTAATCTGTTATCCTTGATTTTTTTCATGATGTACTGTTGGCATTTGTAGTTGTGGGTGTGTATGAGACCCTTTTCATATTTATGATGTTCAATAATTTTCTCAAGAATTGGAATAGTTTTGGGGGCAGTTCTTTTGATGGCACGCTGGGACATTGGCCCCACTGTTTTTAGGTGTACATGCCTTTCTGATGCTGGAAATGCACTTTTAATGCTCAAATAATACACTTCTTCAGGATTTATTCCCAACCACTTGCAGAATAATTCCTGATCAAGGATGGTTGCACTCATGAACAAACAAACATCAGCATATTTGAACAGTCTTTCATTGGCATATATATCAATTTTTAATGGTTTAAAGCTCATTCCACCACTTTCAGCATCAACAACCCAATTTTCAGGATGATCTTCCATGTTGCTTAGGAGTTCACTCAACCGGAGCTTTGTTCTGTTTATCCTGTCCGCCTTATTTTTTGGAAGTTTTGTGATGCTGATATCCTTATAATCCTGATAAATTGACTGAAGAAACAGAGTCCAATCCTTGGGGTCATGATAACTCATCATATTCCTAGGAATGCTCTTTTTAATGTCTTTTTCCAGTCTTTTGTTGGATAAATTGACTTCCATCCTGCGCATGAGCTTGTCTTCGATATTGTGGGCTTCATCAAGGATCATCAAAGATCTTTTGCCAAAGTGCTGAACATAGGCAAGTTCTAAAAGTGCGTAATCATAATTCATAAGGGTAATATCACTTTCTACTGCTCGTGCTTTCTGGTTCCAATAGTTACACCTATCATTGGATCTGAAATATAGTGGAGCACCATAAGCATCGTTGAATGCGAACATACCTTCTTCAAATGGGGATTTAGTTATTCCAAAATCACATAGAAAGTTATGTGAGCTTGGAACTGTTTGACAGGTTCCTGAATCGCACCTATCATCAAAATCTGATTCTCGGCAGGTGAAGTTTCCCCTTCCTTTAACCATAGGAAAACCAAATTCACCAGCGTACTGTGATTGAAGCTGTTTGGTCATTGTCATTATGTAAGCGGGATTGTAGATATTAGCAAGTGTAGTTGCAATTGCAGATTTTCCTGTACCAGTTCCTGCTTCAAGGATTATGTAACGATAACCATTTTCAACAGCCTCTTTAATCCTGGAAATTATTTCAAACTGGCCCCGTCTAGGCTCGGAGAAAGGAAAATTTTCTATTATATCCTCATCAACATCAGGATATTTATTTTTAATCTCAGAAATTGATTGTTTTGATATTTTCTTAAGAACTGGCCCTGGTTTGCTGTTATTACTACAGATACACCTTGACTTTATCATTCCACACTTTTCACAGAAGAATCCACTTTCCATAGAGATTATTATTTATCAACGATGATATAAAAAGGAAACCTTATGTTAAATGGACTTAAAAAAACAAACCTTTAAAAAAGGTTCCGACCAAACTTCTATTAAATTTAGGACTAGTGAATAGATTTATTCTGAAATATTTTTTGTCATGAATTAATAACTACCAGAATTCTCTATGGACTGATAACTAAGATGTGATGTAAATGAAAAAAGGAAAACTGTACGGTATAGGTGTTGGTCCGGGAGACACCGAATTATTAACTATCAAAGCCAGTAAATTATTAAAAACTGTAGATGTCGTATGTTCTCCGAGATCTGCAGAATCTAAACCCAGCATCGCACTTACAATAATTCAACCGGTTTTAGATGAACGTGAAGATGAATATGAAATAGTAGACCCTCTTTTTCCAATGATAGAGGATAAATCCGAGTTAAATCTTTACTGGGATCATGCTGCTGATCGTATCCAAAAAAGGCTTGAAAAAGGTTTGAATGTAGCATTCATTACCCTTGGAGATCCAACCATATTCAGCACCTTCGCATATGTAGCTGCTAGAGTTTCTAAGGCGGGATTTGAAATAGAAGTAGTACCTGGAATAACTTCATTCACAGGTTGTGCAGCTGCGTCGGGAATCTCCTTGGTTGAAAAGGATGAAATTCTTGTTGTTGTGCCTAAAGTTGATGAAAGACTAGAAAAATTATTGCCCCACGCTGATACATTCGTGATCATGAAGACTTCTAGACATTCAGAAGATCTTGAAAGGATAATCAAAGCAGATGAAAGAGAAAAAACTATTTATTCAGTACAGAATTGCACCATGCCTGATGAAAACATATTTAAGGGTTTTTCAAAGGATAAAAAATACTTAACAACAACATTAGTCAAGTTTAGCAAAGATAATAAGGACTGATTAGATTTATTTAACAACAAATGAGCAGTAGTCATCTCCCTTTGCAAAACATTTTATCTCTTCAACGTCCACCTTGCGACCGAAATGTGCAGAAAATATGGCTTCAAGAATTCCAGAATCAAATGCACATGCTGATCTTCCAATTTTAGGCAAATCTTCACATTCGAAGCAGTCATAAGCCTTCAATGTTAATGGTTGAAGGTTCTCCGTCTTAATTTTTCCCAGTTTATTTTTCTGCCAGAAATCTGCAATATTTTCTATGAAGTTATCTGTTTCAGAGTCTTTAAGTTTGGTGTAAAATGTTTCACCGACTTTAATTCCGGCGTTATGTAAGATTGGATCTATGTTAACTCCTTCTTCCATTAAAGCTACCCTCAAAGTTCGAAAAACAAACCTGAAAAACGCAAATGGATCATCAGAATTTACAACACCATCTGTGATGTAATCATCTAACTCTTTATTGAACTCATTTTTTCTAGTCAGATCACCGAGATAACTGGATTTGATGTAGAATATTTTGCTCCGCCCATCCTTTGGGTTGGGTTTAGATTCTATGATTCCCATTTCAACTAGGTCATTAAGGTGGGCCGATATTGTTGCCTTGGATTTTCCAGTTATCTTCACAATTTCAGCACCACTTCTCTCATTTTCTTCTAATATTTCCAGAATTTTGGCCTTTATTGGGCTGTTCACAATATTTAACCCATTTTTTGTCCCAAAAATTTTTATCTGGTTCAGTGTGCCTGCATCTTTTTTATTCATCATTTATTCATAGTTAATTTCTTGTTGAAACAACTATATAAATGGTTCGTATTAACACGAACGTAAAATTTATATAGTACTTGTTCGCATAAGACCATACAGGATAAGGTTCGTGCCAACACGAACCAAATAAGAAAAAAACCTGGAGGCTTTAATATATGAAATCTGAAGCAGTAAAAATTAAGGAAGGAGTGTATTGGGTAGGCTTTTTAGATTGGGATCTTAGATCTTATCATGGATATACTCTGAATGGAACAACTTACAATGCATATCTTGTATTTGGTAAGGAAAAAGTTGCATTGATTGACAATACCTACCATGGAAAATCTTACCAAATGTGGGGCAGGATCGAAGACGCTTTCAAAAGAGAGGGTCGTGATTTGAAGATAGATGTGGTTGTACAGAACCATGTTGAGAAGGATCACAGTGGAGCACTGCCAGAAATCCATCATAAGTTCCCTGAAGCTCCTATATACTGTACAGAAGTTGCAGTCGAAGGATTAATAAACCATTACCCTTCCCTCGAAGATGCAAATTTCATCACAGTAAAAACTGGAGATGCACTGGATCTTGGAGGGGCGACACTGGCATTTTTAGAGGCACCGCTACTACACTGGCCAGATAGTATGTTCACCCTGCTTGCTGAAGAAGGAATATTATTCTCAAATGATGCATTTGGACAACATATTTGCTTCCCACAGAGGTACGATAATGAAATTCCAGAATACGTGCTCATGGATGCAACCAAAAAATTCTACGCCAACCTGATAACACCACTATCAAAACTCGTATTGAAGAAATTTGAAGAGGTAACTGAACTAGGGCTTTTAGAAAAGATAACAATGATAGCCCCTGCCCATGGACAAATATGGACAGATCCAATGAAAGTTATAGGTGCTTACAGTGAATGGGCGACAGGTAATGTTGAGAACAAGGTCACGATCGTATACGATACCATGCATGGATCTACTCAGAAAATGGCACATGCCGTAGCAGAAGGAGCAATCAGTCAAGGAGCCGATGTAAAAATATACTACTTGCATGAAGATGAAAGAAGTGAAATTGTTAAGGATATTCTCGACAGTAAAGCAGTGGCATTCGGTATTCCAACTATCTACGATGAACCATTCCCTAGTGTGGGGGACATTATTTACTATCTCAGAGGTCTTAAATTTGATAGAACAGGACTAAAAAGGAAAGCAGCAACATTTGGTTCAATGGGAGGTAAAGGCGGAGCTCCTCAAATACTTAAAAATGACCTTGAAAACTGCGGATTTGATGTTAAAGACGAATATGAAATATATTAC
Source organism: Methanobacterium sp. (assembly GCA_009712615.1). GTDB lineage: Archaea > Methanobacteriota > Methanobacteria > Methanobacteriales > Methanobacteriaceae > Methanobacterium_B. The sequence goes on from WASR01000017.1 coordinate 10,548, forward strand.
CTGCCTACTGAAGATGAGCTAGAACGCTGCTTTGAAATAGGTAAAGAACTTGCAAAATAATTTTTTAAACTGGAGGAATAAGATGGAACTCATAAACGAACATGAAATAGGAATTTGTAAGGATACCGAATTAGAGAAGGATGTTAAGGCAAATTTTGAAGGAGAATGTGCAGAAGTAGGAATGTACCTTGCAATGGCCAGACTAGCTCAGAGGGATGGTTTACCAGAAGTAGCAGAAGTATTAAAAACTATAGCATTCGAAGAGGCTGCTCATGCCGCAGTATTTGCAGAAATGAACGGTGTAATTTCTTCTTCACTCAAGGAAAATCTTGAAATGATGCTTAAAGGCGAAACCATGGCTAACAATGAGAAAAAAGCAGCAGCTAAAAAGGCCAAGGTTGAAGACATTGATCCTGCCCACGATTTCTTCGATGAAAGTTCAAGGGACGAAGCAAGACATGCACGCATGTTGAAGGGTATCTTAGAAAGATACTTCTAAATCCCTACTTTTTAATTTATTATATCCATCAATTAAATTTTCAAAAAAAATAATAAATTTATTAAAA
>WASR01000017.1:11123-19486 GCA_009712615.1 Methanobacterium sp.
CCGGAGGTTCGTATGAAAACTCCAGTTCAGTTATTTCGCTACATTTAACTTGTTTTGCAATTGCCATGGCCATGGTATCCACCCTTTCGGCAACTGTTTCTTTTGCAATGATTTGACAGCCCAGTATGGTTCCATCCATTCCACAGATGAGTTTGGTGTCTATCGGTTTACAACCTGGATAGTACCTTGCCCTAGTAAGGGCTTGGCTTTTACCTATAACTACTTTTATTCCATTCATCTTTGCAGATACTTCTGTTAAACCAACAGCTCCCACTTCGAGTTCTCCTATTTTTGAAACAACAGAATTCAGTACTGGTCTAAAAACTGCATTTTTTCCTGCCAAATTTTTAGCTGCAACCTTTCCATGGCGACCTGCAGTTGTGCCAAATGGGGAAAGTGTCTTCGGACCTGTTATTCCATCGTGTACCTCGACACAATCTCCAACTGCATAGATGTTAGGTACAGAAGTTTCCATTCTTTCGTTAACAATTACTCCCATGTCACCTATGTCACAGCCAGCCTGTGTTGCAAGCTCAATTGATGGTCTGACTCCTGTGGATAAAATAACAAGATCAGCATCCATTTTGATATCTCCCACAACTGCTTCTTCAACGACATCGTCACCAACGATCTTTGTAAGTGCATTGTTGAGAATGATACTGACCCCTTGACCTTCGAGATACTCCTGTACTTTGAGTGCCATGTCAGGATCAAGTGATCTTGGCAGGACCTGGGGAAGCATTTCTGTTACACTCACTTCCATACCAATCTGTTTGAGTCCATATCCTAACTCCAACCCAATGGCACCCGCGCCGACTATAACGGCTTTACTGCTGGTTTTAGTCCATTCTTTAATTTTAGCGCCGTCTTCAATGGTTCGAACCTTAAATACTCCTCCAAGGTCTTTTCCTTCCACAGGAGGTATGAACGGATATCCTCCAGTTGCAATCACAAGATAATCATATTTCAGGGTTATTAACTCTGGTGTAGATTCATCTCCATTAATATGTCGATATTTAATTATATTCTGGGAAGATGCAACTTCTAACACTTCAGATTCTGTAACAATATTAATGCCATGTTTTCCATAGTACTCTGGGGTATGCATTACAATTTCTTCGAAAGAATCAATATCTCCTCCGATTACATAAGGTATAGCACATGGTGAATATGCCACTTTATCCTCCATAGTAAACACGGTAATTTCGACTTCTTTTGAATATTTTCTCAAGTTTGAAGCAACGGTAAGTCCACCGGCTCCACTTCCAATTACAACTACTCTCATATTTTTTTTCTCGCTGGGTTGTTGGGTTAAAAATTTCCCAATTCTAGGTTCATATAAAATTTCTGTACCTCAAATAAATTTTATTGTTTTATTCTTATACAGTTGATCATAGAATCCAGATTTTGTTGTGAGGATCGTTATACCTATTAACGAATCAATGGGATTGTGTGTAATTTAATAAAGAAAAATAGAGAAGTAGAATTTTAAGGATTCATAAAATAAAAATAGTCTTAGACCTTTCCATATATGGTGTTCCTTTCCCTTGGAACACGTCCCAGGGCTTCGATAATTTCTATCATTTGTTCTTTTGGTAAGTACTCTCCATAGGATGCGCCTGCAGCAATGGATATTTTGTCTTCTATCATGGTCCCTCCGAGATCATTAGCACCGCAGCAAAGAGCAATTTGGGAGGTTCTTACTCCAAGTTTCACCCATGAAACCTGAATGTTTGGAATGTCTCTACCGAAAATTATTCTTGCTAGGGCATGTAGTTTGAGATCATCCATTCCACTGGCGCCCTGTGAAACACGACCAAGCTGGTTGTTCTCATTCAGGAAAGTAAGGGGAACAAACTCTGTAAAACCACCGGTTTCCCGCTGCAAATCTCTTAAAAGCATCATGTGCTCAATACGATCTTCCCAAGTTTCGATACTTCCATACATAATTGTCGATGTTGTGGGTATTCCCAGTTCATGAGCTTCTCTTATAATATCAAGCCACTGTGATGTATTTACTTTGTTTGGGCAAATCTTCTCTCTTACAGAATCTACAAGTATTTCTGCAGATGCTCCGGTCATGGTGTCCATACCCGCAGCTTTCAGAGTTTCAAGAGTTTCTTTGGTACTTATACCCGACAACTTTGCAGTTTGAAATATTTCAACAGGGGAAAGTGCATGCAAGTAAATGTCAAATTCTGATTTAATTGCCTTTATAAGGTCACTGTAATAATCTACAGTCATATGGGGCATTATGCCTCCAAACAAACATATTTCTGTAGATCCCATTTCTTGACCTTCCCGAATGCTTTCCAGTATCTCATCTGTAGTCATTTCATATCCAATATGATCTCTAAATGAACAGAACGCACATTCAATCATACAATGGTCCGTTATGTCAATGGCTTTGTTTGCAACGAATGTAATTTCATCTCCAACAATCTCTTTACGCAATCTGTCTGCAACATCAAATAATTCGTGGGGGTTGCTATTGATAAGATTTATTGCATCTTTTTTTGTAATTTCACCTGCAAGGGAGCGTTCGTAAATATTTTCCATGTAGAATCCGCCTTTATAACTCTTATAAACAATTTCATGATCTGCTCATATTTTGATTAAGCAGTTAAATTGTTGTTTTTATTTTATAAATACTAATGCAAATCTCACTAACCCCTATTTAGGACGACAGTAATTAGAAAAAAATTGGATTTATCAAAATCACCAGCACAAGATGTTTATTTTAAAATAAAAAAAATTATCCATAAAGTCGGCTCAAATCAACAGTTTTCAATAAATGAAACCAGGAGTGTAAATTACATGATCAAAGTTATAATAGTTACAGATGGTCCATACGGAGATAGAACATTCGATACTATTCGTGAAGATTTTGAAACAGTATATCTCGAACTAGAACAACCAGATTCTATGTTCATGGATGATGTGGAGGTACCAGACGATATTTTAACAGAACTCAGAACAGCAGATTTAGTTATAAGTTATATTCTACACCCGGACCTTGTTTTGGAGATGGTTGATCAGATACATGAAGATGTTGGATGGATCATTGTTGCAGCATGGAGGGGTGAAGGTTTGAAAAATCAGTTAGAAGATTATGGAAATGTTTCCTGCCCCGACACCATGTGTGAACTCGTAGAAAATGGAGATCCAGTTTATGACGAATTTGTATCTAAGTTTGGAAAACCAGTTGTAGAAATTCAAATGGAGGGCAATAAGGTCACAAATGTGGATGTTATCCGAGCTGCACCATGTGGATCAACACATTATGTTTCCAAGGAGATGGTTGGAGAAGATATCACTGATTTACCTACTCGGGCCGGTTTAAAAGTACAACTTTTCCCATGCAGGGCACCAAAACTTCGACTTTTTGTAGATGAGTGTAAGAAAGGACTGGCTTCAAATTTTCACAGTCAAGCATTTCAGGATGCAATCGACAGGAAAGTTCACTAATTCTATTTTTTTCTATACAAACCTATAGAAATTCATTATTATTTCATTCATAATACACTTATTTACTGAAGTTTAGCTATATTATTAACATGGTTAAATTACTGAATAAGAATTCAAAAGTTCTGACCATAATACTGACTGAGGGCCCATACAGATCACAGTACGTGGAAATTGCTCATAACATGGCTGAAAGCGCCCTGAATTTAGGGTACAGTGTTAATATATTTTTTTACATGGACGCCACCCACATTCCAAAGACCAATCAACATCCTCAGTCTTTTCCTAACGTTGGACATAGGCTCAAGAGAATAATATCTAAGGGTGCAGTTGTGAGGGCATGTATAAGATGTGCATCAGCAAGGGGACACGCATGTGAGAAGAAATCCTATCTAAAAGATGTTTCAATTACTAGCGTATATGATATTCCAGAATGGATTAAAGAGAGTGAAAAGGTTATAACACTGAGCGGATAATATGAAATCCGTATTTATAATTGTTGACAAGGCACCATATGGGTATGAAGATACTTTTAGCGCATTTTATGTTGCAATAGCTTGTCTTAACAAAGGCATGAATGCAGATGTTCTTTTACTTGGAGATGGAATTTACTCTGCAATAAAGGAACAAAAGCCTGGAGGATCGGTTAACTATCCCAATGTTGGTGAATTATCATACCTCATCTTTCCAGAAGGATCGGTTTACATTCATAAAGGATCGATGGATGATAGGGGAGTAACAGAGAACGATCTTGTGGAAGCTGTAGAGATGGTGAATGACAAGAGACTGGGGGAGATAATTAAAACAAAAACAAAGAGCGCTGTTTTTATCAGAATTTAATGATTAGAGGTGATTTCATGGACATAGAAGAAATGAAATTTACTGTATCTGATGAGGGGGCTATAAAGAAAGTTACTATCCAAGAGATCAAACCATGTGTGGTAGCCCAAAACAAGATCCGGGTGCTCCTTCAATTGGATTCGGAAATAAAAGATGTTATACCTATTCTGGTCTCCAGATATCCTCCGGGTAGGGTAAACTACATAGAAAATAAGGTAATACTCACGTTAAATGTGAATGATAGACTTGTCACCCTTTATCCATCTGGTAAAGTTAGTATGAACAAAACCATCAATAAAGAAGATGCAATAGAAGTGATAACTGCGATTGTAGGGGATATTAATGAATGCTTCAATGAATATGAAAAGGGTGAAACACAGATTGAAGGCAAAAAAATCTCTCAAATAGGACCACTCACAATCTACAATTGCCTACCAAAAACTGACTGTGAAGAGTGTGGAGAAGCAACATGCATGGCATTCTCAATTAAACTACTCTCAGGGGATGTTAAACTTAATCAGTGTCTGCCATTGGCTAAAACCGGTAAGATTGATTGCCTTAAGGAAATTATGGGTATTCAATTAATGCAAAAACTAGGTTGGGAAAATCAGATTTAGGTGATGTCATGGAGATAGGTTTTATTCTTACAAAAACGCCTGCAGAGGAGGGCTACAATACATTTATCAGATTTCTAGATTTATTCATTGAAAGTGACAACATTATCATCTACTTGTTGGGTAATGGGGTCTATAATTTCAGGAAAATGCATTTACCTTCTGAGGAGTTAATGAAAAGATTAAATGGATCAAAGAGGGAGTCGAAAATATTCGCATGTCTCGATGATATGAAAGCCAGAGGAATTAATGAAGAAATGCTATTAGGTGATGTTGTAACTTTTGAAAGCTACAACGAACTTATTCTCAATCTCATGGAAAACATGGATCAAGTATTCACCTTCTAATAGATATCCGTTTTTAATAACAATTTAAATCCACTATATTTTGTTAAATATGGATATTGAGTGACAAGAGCAGTCCTTTTCCTAATACATACACGATACTCACCACTAGGATCATGATCAATATATAACTTATAGGATTCATTATCCTCTGTACATTTTTTTCTGATATTCTAGATCTTAGCAGTTCCTCAAGGATCAATCCACCATCAAGGGGCTTCATTGGAAGCAGGTTGAAGGTTCCAACTGCAAAATTAAGCAGAAATATCCAGAAAAACAATTGGCTTAGATCGTACAAGAACCACGGCAATGTTGTTCCGTACGTGTGGGCCACATTTTTGTCAACAACAAAGTTCTGCCCCACCCTTATGCCAATGTATGCAGAATCGTTATTAGGATTTTTAGCGGTTGTGATGTTGAAACTGCCCTGATCAGTCTGAATACTAACATTATCCCCCACCTTCAACGTCGATGTGTAATTTTGAAATTGAGTGGTATTATGGGTTGAAATTCCATTAATACTGTCAATAACAGCTCCCTGATTCAACTTACCATAGGCCGGGCTGCCAGGTACAACACTTGAAATCTGAATTCCATCTGAGTTGAATGTTGGAAATACTGGCTCGCTCATATTCAATATAGTGACTGGCTGAGATTTAATACCGGTTCCAGGAACAGTAAATCCAGGAATTCCAAGACCAACTCCTCCAATTGCGACAGCTGAGATCAATAAAAATATTATAAGGGACACTGCAGCCAGACCAAGATTGAAGATGGAGCCCGCGGAGTATATCCTGAGTTTAGTCATTCTTCCAGATTTTTCTATGTCCTCTTCATCTGGTTCAACAAATGCACCTGGTAGGATTGCAAGTAGTAAAACACCTATAGATTTTATCCTGATGCCATCAACCCTTGCAAGGATTCCATGTCCGAATTCATGGATAACCATGACAGTGGCCAGTGCTATGATTCCGTAGGCGAATGGTACGTAGACTGGTGATCCAGGATAATCCACACCTGGAAGTACTAGTCCAACTTGTGGACTGTTTAAAAGACTTTGAAGGGAATACACTATTAGTATCAACATTAGAAACATAAAAAATACCGAAATAGGTATCCCAATGTTCATGGAGGACCTCCAGAACCGTGGGCATCTTTGGGCTGTGTTGTCAATAAATGTCCTTAGTCTTTGGGTCCTTCGCATTAAAATAGGGCCTTCAATGTCTATTTTCAATGGTTTCCTGAATGCAATTGCCAAGATCCATATCAAAATAAAAGCTATGAGGTAGTACCATAAAACGTTCAAAAGATCACCTTTAAGTGCGTAATAAAGTTTATTTGTAATATTTTAGGTTTATATTGTTAGATAGTAAGTGAATCGTATAGAATGACGTTACAATCTGTTCCCTCGTTGATTCCTTCGAGGTTTTCTTCTATTAATATGTATGAGTCTGATTCAACCATGGATCTGATGATTCCAGATCCCTTTATCTTGAGTGGTTTCACCATTGATCCATCTGTTTTTGCCCTTATATAATCTGTTCTTCCTAGGTTCGAAGCAATTTTTTTTGAAGTGGTTTTGATCACGTACTGGGGTTGGTATTCAATTCCCTGCATTTGATACAAGCTACTTCTTAGAAATACATCTGATTGGACCATTGCAGCTACGGGATATCCTGATAACATGAAAACTGGTTTTTCATCAACAGTTCCAAAACCAAAGGGTTTTCCAGGTCTAAGTGCAACTCCATGAATCAGAACTTCTCCCAGTTTTTCTGTCACATCCACCACAACGTCTCCTTTACTAATGGCTGTTCCCCCAGTTGTGATCAAAACATCCTGGCTGTTCAACATTGATTCAAACTGATCTTTGACAATTTTTTCACTGTCTATGCAGTGCACTAAACTTGGAATTGCAAGAGAAGCTTCTACAACTGCTTTAAATGTGTAATGATTGGAATTTATAACTTCTGCACCTTCTAATACGGGTTTAGGCATCACCAATTCTGTTCCTGTGGTAATGATTCCTACTTTCGGTTTTTTGTAAACTTCCACTTCACCTAATCCTGAAGATGCTATAATTGCCAGATCTTGTGGTCTTAACAGTCTCCGACATTTTAGTACCAGATCGTTTTTCTGGAAGTCTTCACCCATGGGAGAAACATTCTCGTTGGGAGTTAAGCTAGTTTCAACTTCTAAGAGTTCAGTATCAGAATTGGTGTACTCTTCCATAACCACAGCATTGGCACCTTCTGGTATGGGTGCGCCGGTAGAAATTTTAACTGCTTGGCCGGATTTAACAACTTTGTTTGAAAGCTGTCCTGCGCCTATGGTATCAATTATCTTAAACTTAGCCGGATTAGTCTCTGAATGTCCAAAGGTGTCTTCTGCTTTAATAGCGTACCCATCCATTGCAGATCTTTCAAAAGGTGGTGAATTAAGATTTGATCTTATATCTTCTGCTAACACTCTCATGTGAGCATCTTCAAGCGCTATCTTTTCTGTTCCAACAGTATTCAACGTGCTTTTAATTATATCATGGGCCTCTTGGACCGGCATAAGGTTTGTTAGAAACATATTATTTCTCTCTGATTAATTGAAATTCTTTTAGTTGAACCATCTAATAAATTGATCCTAGGACACCATATTTTCCAAATCATACAAACCATAAAATAATCAAAGCATGCCTAAATAATTTAATAAGTAAACAATTTTGTATTGATATATCATTGTATTCTTTCAATTTAAATTGAGTTATTGGAATAAAATCAATGATCTCAATGTCCTATATGTACTGACATCTACATAAGTGATATGAATCGCATAGTTTATTAAGAAAGTAAATATTAATATTAATGGGTGTATGTATGGATAACAAGGTGAACAATATTCTTGAAATTTTAAGATGGATTTTTGTTTTCATGGGCATATTTTTCGCATTTTTTTGGGGTTCAAATCCTGTGGAACAATTCAGTATCTTAACTGCATTTGTAGTTATCACAATGCCGGGATTAACAGGAATTGAAAGTATATTCTTTTCAAAGGATGCAGCAAAACAATCCGGTTATGGGGATGGAAGGGCCTACCAGAGGCAGTCAGG
>WASR01000017.1:19496-32156 GCA_009712615.1 Methanobacterium sp.
TTGCAACTACATCAATCATAATATTTATCTTTTGATGGGGATTCTACGCACAGTTAAGCGTCATGTCAGTACTCATAATCTTTCTAGCACTATCTGGATTAAATCATGCATATTCGGCATTTGCAGAGGGAAATACCAGTAAAAAAAATATTTCAAGACCTATAATGACACTTGTGCTGATTTTAATTTTGTTGTACTTTGTTTACAGTGCTCTGATGTATCCAGTGCTTTGATCAAATATAATTTCATCTTTTGATCATTAATATAAATGATAAGTTACCATCAAGGAGTTAATGGAATTAATGATCGTAGTCTTGATTGCGGTAGTTGTTTTTATTGCAACCAATCTGGATGATATATTTATTTTAATGTCCTTTTTTGCAATGTCAGATTCCAGAATTAAAGTGATATTTGGGCAGTATTTAGGATTTTTGTTATTATTGGCCATATCTTTAGCATGTTACATGTTTAAATATGTTTTACCATTGAATTACCTGGCTTTCCTGGGTTTGTTCCCAATTATTATAGGAATTAAGTATCTTTGGAATTTCCGGAAGGATATTTTCACGGATGGGATGCTTGAAAAAAGCTTTGGCCCAGTCAGAACACAAAAAGAGACCCCATTAAAAGGTTATGGGGACATATTGCATGTAGCTATTGCTACAATTGCAAATGGTGGAGATAACTTGGCAGTCTATATTCCGCTTTTCATGACAATGGGAAATATTGAGCTTGGTATCACCACACTGACCTTTATGGGGATGGTTGGGCTATGGTGTGTCTTAGCTTACACAATGGTCAACAATCGGATATTTGGGGATAAGTTAAAAGTCTATGGACATCTGATTTTTCCATTGATACTCATCCTTATCGGATTTGGAATCATTTTCAGAAATCCATAAACTGACAACCGAAAATTCAGCAAATTTTTACATGATAAATTGAACAAATACTAATATGTGATGGTCCAATTTAATACATGGACAAAAGAGTGTGGGGGTAGGGATTTTAAATGGCTTCAGAAGAGGTAATGATAAAAATAGAATCAATTAACAAGTCATTTGGAAATATTAAGGCTCTTGATAATTTGAATCTAGATATTTATCGTGGGGAACTTTTAGGAATAATAGGGCCGAATGGGGCTGGAAAGACAACCACCATACGGTTGACTTGCTGTATTCTTAAACCAGATTCTGGAGATATAATTGTTGATGGCTGTAGTATTCATGAGGATCCGATAAATATCAAATCCAAGATAGGCTACCTCCCAGAAGAACCTAATTTATACGAACGTTTCAAAGCTAGGGATCTGTTAAGATACTTTGCCGAGCTTTATGGAGTTCCTAAAGATCGGATCGAACCAAGGATAGAAGAACTTCTGGAATTGGTTGGAATGACCAATCGAAGTGAAGATAGGATAAACACCTTTTCAAAGGGATTGAGACAGAGAATTAGCGTTGCAAGAGCTTTGATACATGATCCAGAAATCATAATTTTCGATGAACCTACTATGGGACTCGATCCAGCGACAGCAGCATCGATTAGAAACTTCATAAGGCAGCTTAAGGGTAAGAAAACCATAATACTCTGCACACATTACATGGAAGAGGCAGATCTGCTTTGTGACAGGGTTGCAATTTTAAACAAAGGTGCAGTCGGGGATGTGGGGACTCCAGATTATCTCAAATCTAAAATTCATGGAGATGTAATTCTGACTGTAAAAACAGATTCAACAATGGATCCTATCGGTATCAAAGAGCAGGTCACGAATTTTGAATCAGTGGGGGCTGTTAAATTTGCTGATGGTATATTCTCCATATCTCTAAAACATAGAAACGAAATAGCATCCATTGTTGATGTTTTTGGTAGCCATGTCGTAGCAGTAAATACTCAGGAACCAACATTAAACGATGTTTTCATTCATTCGGTCAAATAAATGTGGGCTATAGAAAATGAAGTTTACAACAATCACCAAATGGGAGTTAAAGAACACCCTTAAGAGCAGAAAGTTCATGATGATCTTTGTTTTACAGCTCTCTGTACTACTGTTGATGATAGTCGTATTCAATTCATTTGTGGCCAATATTGAGTCTGATAAAGGAATTTCAATAACTCCATCTCTTAATGGGTTTGCAAGTATGGATGTACAAGACCAGAGCGGCTTAATATCCAAGTACATAAATCCTGAAATAATCAGCGTAAACAATGTAACTTCATACAATACCTCAGTTTTAAGGACTAAAAACGGCTTGACCACGGGATTTCTTTATGTTCCTGGCAATGCTGATTCCTTAATTAAAACAGGAGATACAGTCAACATGTTGGTTTACGTGGACGCCGCAGATCCTAAAATGAGCGTAGTTACTGATGAAGCCAATAATACTGCTAAAACAATAGCACAGTCTTACTCTTCTTCCCTAACCATGTCTAACAACAACCAGAACCAAACAGCAAATTTTACACAAGAAACAACAGGTGAATCCCTGCCACTACAAATAATAAAAAAAGTAATGCTAGCAATTTTGCTGTTTTTACCATTGTTACTATTTGGAAATATAATAATTGATAGTATTGTTGGGGAAAAGGAGAGAAAAACCGGCGAAATATTGGTTGCTATGCCATTATCCCATTCGGAAATAATAATTGGGAAGGGCCTTGCAGTGGCACTGACGATATCGTTACAGGTTTTAATATGGTTGGTTGTCCTTCTAATTTTTGGATTTAAAATATTTAACCCCTTAGCTGTGTTTATATTCGTATTTTTAACTTCAATACCGATAATAGGCATAACCTCTGTGGTGTCGGCCTATTCAAAAAATTACAAGGAGGCAGGTATAGGTCTTAGCTTGGTATACCTGGTTGTGGTAGGATTTCTAATAATCCCTGTGCTAGTTTACATCTCAAGGAAATCGTTCATGGCTAATATTTCGCCAATGACCATCGTTATGAGGCTATTTTCAGGAGATTTCATCCCCTTACCTGATTATTTGCTGTGTTTGGGTTTTATTGCTATGGTTAGTTTGATTTCATACTGGATAGCCATCAAAATGTTTGCTAGGGATGATATTACATTTGGCCCAAGACCAGGTATATTCAGGATCTTATTTGAATTCTTAACTTTGAAATTTATCAGGCAATGAAATGAAAATAGAATGTGATGGATCATGAAGGAAGCAACGAATAAACTCAAAGCCCTGACTGTAAAAGAAGGCAATGACATACTTCGAAACAGGATATACTTGTTAGTGGTATTTGTTCAAGTATTCATTTTGTTAGGTGCATTTGGCCTAGCATTAGCAAGCTCAGTTGCTTCTGATCCTGCTTTACTCGATAAGTATGGTGCAACATCTGTACTCAAAGTAGGTGTTCCAGAAACAGTGAAGGGAACACCTCTTGATACAGCTTTAATAGATCAAAAATTGAACATAATCTATTATAATAACGTTACTGATGCTCAGAATGCTCTTGGAACTGGTCTTGTGGCTGTTGTTAAGGTTGATCCGAGTGATCCCCTCAACATTTCAGTAGCTTCCGATAATTCCAATATATTCTATCCAATTGTTTCGACTAAGATATCTGCCGCTGTAAATCAGTACAACTTGGAAGAGAAACTAAGATCGTCAGGGCTGAATTCCACTCAGATTCAACAAATTTTAGCACCTGTAAATTTTCAGGTGATTTTTCTAAATCTGGATAAACAATCAAAATTAGCACTTAACAGTCCTTACTTTGTAGAGATAATGTACGGGTTTATTGTACCTTTCATACTGTTACTACCATTCTTTTTAGCCAGTAACATTGTAACAGACAGTGTTGTGGGAGAAAGAGAGAGAAAAACATTTGAAGTATTGTTAATGACTCCTGTATCAAGTTCGCAGGTTATGTTGGGAAAAATAATACCAATACTGTCCTTTTCAATGATTCAAAGTATGGTATGGATATTACTCTTAGATCTTTTGAGGGTTCCAATATACAACACTGTACCCATACTCTTGGTACTGTTTTTTGTTGGATTGGCATTTATAGGAATAGGAACCCTGCTTTCAATGTTTGTAGACAGTACAAAGGAGGCAAACTCAGCTATAACTATTGTACTTGTCTTTGCGACATTTGTACTGTTCATGCCTCTATTTATAAAAACCTCCTACTTCACAGCCATACTGAATTTTATCCCAACAGTTCTTATAGTAAAAATGGCCTCCACACCAAATATCGGTTTGGAAATGGTAGTTTATTCATTACCTACAGTTTTGATTTCAATTTTAATTTTAATGCTCACAATACGCTATTTCAGGCATGAAAGGGCCATCAGACTGTAAATTCAAGGTAGAAAAAAGAATAAATTATAATATCTACTTTCGATTTTTAGATGAGGTAGATCACGACTGTCATGATCATTGCAGAAATAAGTGGTATAGGTATGTTATCATCTATGGGGCTGTAAGCTTCAGTTAAAGTACCTGTAAGGGCACCTATAAATGCTGGGAAGGGTGGTAAAAGGATCAGACAACAAATGAATCCCACTCCAAAAAATGCCAATGACCCTTCAATGCTTTTATATTTACTGAAAGGAAGTTTATGGTTTCCAAATCTTCTCCCAATAATTGTAGACAGAGAATCTCCAATTAGAAGTAGTAATATGGCTGAGTAGGCTATGGATAAATTGAAACTGAAAATTACAAGGGTTGCAATGATGCCAATGAAAAAATAAAGAAACCCCCTTTCATCTTCAGACCTTTTACATATGGACATAATATTGGAAAAAACTGGGATATTGATGTACTTGTCCAGTACAAACATGATTTCAACTGATACAACCATGATAACACATAGGAGTATCAGGACATCTATTCTGAGAAATAATCCCAGGATCAGAACAAAAATTCCTGATGCATGGATTAATTGTCTCACCAGTTCTTTGTCCATAACATCATGCCATGAATTTCTCTATAATTCCTTTGTAAGCTCCTTCCAATTCTTTAACTTCCACATTAAAAGAATCATTAATTTCAAGGGTCTTACCGGTAACTTTTCCAATAACTGCACATGGGGCCTTAATTTTATTTACAATTGATTCTACAGCATCATTCTTAACAGTCAAAATGTATCTTCCGTGGGATTCAGAAAACAGGGCAGATATTATATCCAGGTCATCTTCAGATGGAATGGTACTTATATCTAAAATTGCACCTAATCCTCCGGCAATTGCCATTTCTGAGATAGCAACTCCGATACCTCCTGAACTGCAGTCATGAACAGCTGTAATATTATTGTCAGAATCTTGTTTTATGATTTCAAGAACAGAACTACCGGCGACATATTCCTCTTCGATGTGCACAGCTGGTGGTTTGCCTTGTACTAACCCGTATAAAGATCTGCAGTACTCTGAACCATCGAGTTCATTTCTTGTTTTCCCCACCATAATGATGGCATCTCCATCATTTTTGAAATCAGAGGTTCTAATATCTTTAATATTCATCTTTCCAGCTACACCAACAACAGGAGATGGATTTACAGTTATTCCTTCAGTTTCATTGTAAAAACTGACATTTCCACTTATTACTGGAGTATTAAATTGTCTTGCAACATCTGACATTCCTTTAACGCATTGATTGAACTGCCAGAGTACTTCTGGTTTTTCTGGATTTCCAAAGTTTAGACAGTCTGCTATGCAGATTGGATCAGATCCCATTGAAATAACATTTCGAATTGCTTCAGCAACTGATCCTGCACCTCCCTGATACGCATCCAGCTTGGTATGAATACTGTTACAATCTGATGTTATGGTGAAAGCAGTTTCATCATCCACCCTTATTACTGCAGCATCGTCTCCTGGCTTTACAACAGTACCTATTTGTACTTCGTGATCGTACTGTCTGTAAACCCATTCTTTGCTAGCTATATTTTCAGAGGATAGAAGCTTCAAAAGAGCTTCTTTAGGATCCATATGATTGATTTCGAGGTATTCTGTGTTTTCAGCAGGTTTTGTCATTTCCCTGTTTATCAAAGGCGGGTCTGCAAGTAATTCTGCAGGAACATCGGCAACAACTTCACCTTCAAGGGTTGTTATGAACTGGTCATTTTCGATTACTTCTCCCACAACAGCAGCTGGAAGCTCGTGTTTTTTGAAGATGCTCAGTAATTCATCCACATCTTTGGGGTGAACAACAAACACCATTCTCTCCTGAGATTCGGATAACATGATTTCGTATGGAGTCATACCCTCTTCTCTCAAAGGAATTTTTGTTAGTTCAACTTTTGCACCATTTCCACATTTGGCTGCGAGTTCGGAAAGACAACAAGTTAATCCTCCTCCACCAAGGTCCTTGAGTCCCTGAATATCTACTTTTTCCAGAGCTTCGAATGTTGCTTCCATTACCTTCTTCTTGGTAAACGGATCACAAACCTGGACAGCTGGCCGGCTTTCCCACTCAGAAGTGGTGGTCAATTCTTCAGATGCGAATGTTACACCCTGTATTCCATCACGACCTGTTCTTCCACCCATGAGTACAAAAACGTCTCCAACATTTGGGGCTATGCCCTTCATTATTGAATCCTTCCTTACAATTCCCACGCAGACCACGTTAACAAGTGGATTGGCTTTGAAGTTATCATCAAATTCAACTTCTCCCCCTACCGTTGGTATTCCAACCCTGTTACCATAGTCTGATATCCCCTTGACAACGTATTCAAATAAGTAACGTGATCTTTGGTCTTCAAGATAACCAAATCGCAGAGAATCGAGTAGTGCTACTGGTTGAGCTCCCATGGAAATAATATCCCTAATAATTCCTCCAATACCTGTACCAGCACCACCATATGGTTCTATAGCAGAGGGATGGTTGTGACTTTCCATTCCAATTACCAGTGCAAGTTCATCTGTAAGATCTACAATTCCAGCATCATCTCCTGGGCCCATTATAACATTTTCGCCCTCAGTAGGGAAGAGTCGTAGTGTGGGACGGCTGCTTTTATATGAGCAGTGCTCGGAGAACATGATGTCGAGCATACCATATTCAAGTGAATTTGGTTCTCTTCCAATATCTTGTCTAATATATTCCAGTTCATCATCTGTTAAGGTCATACTATCACGTCGGGAAATGCATTTTTTCTATGATAACTTTGTTCACAATAATTATAATATCTTGGGAAGTCAACATTTTCTGATAAATTTCGAATAAACTTCTTTTTTACAAGGTTTTAATGGCTATTTGGAGTTCATAATCTTCAATTTTCCATTCTTTCTTATAATCTCCTTCTGCCTGTTCAAATATGAAATTTTCAGCCCTTACTTCATTGGAAATAAATTCCATGAAACTTGTTATGAGTCCTTTGAATTCATCATCACATTCGACATAAACATCTATGTTGGCTTCTACATCAAGATCCAGGTCTTTTCTCATGTCCTGAACTCTTCTTATAAGTTCCCTTGACATTGCTTCAGAGAGTATTTCTGGTGTTAATTCAGTATTTACAAAAACGTTACCGCCTTCAAAATCAGAACTGGCAATGTTATCAGGGAGTTCTGTTTCGAAAACAATGTCCTCTTCAGATAGTTCTACAGTTTTATCATCTAGTTCTACCTTGTAAACACCATCTGTTCCCAATATCTTCAGTATTTCTGATCCATCGGCACTGGCTAATTTGACAGCTACTTTTGGAACATCCTGCCTGAGTTTGGGACCCAATGTTTTCATGTTAGGACTGGCATTAATGGATAAATTTTCGAACTTATTTGACGAAACAACATCTTTAGTGTTGGCCTGCTCCATTATTACCCCTTTAAGAGATTGTGCAGCAGATAAAACCTTTTTATCCTCGGATACTATCACTATTTCCTTAACTGGCCATCTTAATTTGTAACGTGCAGCATCACGAGCCCTTGCACAGGCTTCAATTATTTCACGAACAACTTCCATGTTAGATTCAAGTTCAACATCAATCAATTCTTCGTTGTATCCCCAATCTTCCATGTGAATGCTCTCCGGAGCATCCATTTCAACACTTCTCACCAGATTTTGGTAGATGTCCTCTGTTATGTGGGGTACAATCGGGGACATTGTTACTATTAAAAGTCTCAATGCATAATAAAGTGAATAATATGCTCCAAGTTTATCTGGATCATCCTTTTCTATCCATGTACGGCCCCTGATTAACCTGATATACCATCTGCTTAGATCTTCTAGTATGAAATGATTTATTGCCCTGGTGGCTTTGTGGAAATGTAGGGAATCTAGGGATTCAGTAACTTCCTTTGCTAGGGAATTGGCTCTGGATGTTATCCAGAGATCTTCATCCCTCAATTTAACATTTTCAGGAGTATATGCAGTTGGATCGAAGTTGTCTATGGACATGTAAGTGGTTGAGAAGACATAAACATTCCAAAGGATGTTGAACATTTTGTTGACGTTTTTTAGTTCATCCCAAACAAATTTAAGATCTTCCCATGGTTTGTTTCCCCATAGAAGGTAGAACCTCAGAACATCAGCACCGTAGAGTTCAATTACTTCTTCGGGCTCAACAACATTTCCAAGTGACTTACTCATTTTCTTACCTTCTTCATCGAGGGTAAATCCATGCATAAGAACTTTTTTATAGGGGGTGCTGTCGTTGGTAATTACTCCACAACCCAGTTGTGAGTAGAACCATCCTCTTGTCTGGTCATGTCCCTCTGTTATGAAATCGTATGGATACCACTCATCGAAGAGTTTTGTTTCTTCAGGATAATGTAAAGCAGCCCAACCAGCTACTCCTGAGTCTATCCACACATCCAGTACATCTGGAGTTCTTTTCATTTTGCCGCCACATTCACAGCCTATTCTGATCTCGTCTACATGGGGTCGGTGAATGAAATCGCCATCGAGTTTTCCTTCAACTAACCTTTCTTTCAACTCTGAAATCGAACCCACTACTGTGATCTCTCCACAATCTTCACATTCCCAGATTGGTATTGGTATTCCCCAGTATCGCTGTCTTGAAATGGTCCAGTCCCGGGCATTTTCTACCCAGTTTTTGAATCGATTTTCTCCCGCCCATGAAGGAACCCATTCAACTTTATCCAGTTCTGATAACATTTTATCCTTTATATCAGTAATTTTTAGGAACCATTGTTTGGTTGCGAGGTAGATGATTGGGGTTTTACATCTCCAGCAGAATCCATATCTGTGGTTAATGGTTGTTGCTTTAAGTAGAAGGTTATGGCTTTCTAAATCAGCAATGATCTCTGGATCAGCATCTTTAACAAATTCGCCCTGATATTTGCCTGCCTCCTCCATGAAAAGTCCTGCCTCATCAACTGGGCAGAAAATTGGCATTCCATATTTTTTACCAATTTCAAAATCGTCAGGTCCGTGACCTGGTGCTGTGTGAACACAGCCAGTTCCTTCTGTTAATGTAACATGATCTCCCGGAACAATGACGTGGTTAAAATCTTTCTGTACAGGTATTTCATCAACTAAAGGATGTTTGTAGCTTAAACCTTCAAGTTCTGAGCCTTTAACTACCCTGAGTATTTCATACGGTGCAGCATCATCACAACCACAATCACAATCATTTTCAGAGTTATTGAAAACAGATTCTACCAAAGCTTCTGCCATTATATAAACTTCAGAACCTACTTTAACATATGCATAATCAAAGTCAGGATGTACACTGACTGCCATGTTGGCTGGAAGAGTCCATGGAGTGGTTGTCCAGACAAGAATGTATGTCGTGTAATCTGAACTTTCTTGTGTCATTAATGGAAACTTAACATAGATGGATGGGTCTTCTTTATCTTCATAATCAATTTCTGCCATTGCTAATGCTGTTTCACATCGGGGGCACCATGTTATGACTCGCTTGTCTTTGATAAGCAGATCCTTTTCATACGCCTTCTTGAGAGTCCACCAGCTTGATTCCATATATTTAGTGTCAAATGTGACGTAAGGATTATCCCAATCCATCCAAACACCGAGCATTTCAAACTGTTTGGTCATCAGACCTTTATTTTCAATTGCAAATTCCTTACATTTATTAACAAAATTTTCAATTCCAATGGTTTCTTCGATTTCTTTTTTACTCTTTAATCCAAGAATTCCCTCGACTTTATGTTCAATTGGAAGGCCATGGGTATCCCAACCAGCTTGTCTCCTTATATTAAATCCTTCCATGCTTTTATAACGGAGGTAGGTGTCTTTGATAATTTTATTCCATGCAGTTCCAAGGTGTATTTTTCCACTACAGTATGGTGGTCCATCAAGAAAAGAGTACTTGGGTTTATTTTCCCTCATTTTCTTGGTTCTTTCATAAATGTTTCTTTGATCCCAGAACTTCTGCACATGTTCTTCGATAATTTTTGGTTCGTATGAGCGTTTAGCCTCTTCAATAGGCATTTTAATTCTCCCCTTTATAATTTCAGTAATTAGGATTTACATCTAAGTTTGTGCATTGTAATATAAAATAGTTTTAATAATCAAACAATGCTAATTTTTTGGAGTGTTTGACAAAAAAATATTAGGTTTATAATAAATCCCTGCGAAGGATAAAAAAGCATAAAATGGTCCAAGCCCTTTAATCAGCATTAAACATGTTAAGAAAACAATAAATTATGATGGGCTATGGAATAGATTTTAAGTGGTAAAACCTAAAATCATATCCTCAAAATAATGGCTTAGAAGGTTCTTATTTTACCTTTAACCATCATTTCAGTGATTTTACCAATATCTTCTAGCCAGTTATCCATCACTCCTTCAACATCTTTGTGTACAGATGAGATTGAGTATCCATCTTCAACAATAATCTGTGCACTTGCAGCTTTTGGATGGTCAATTGGCTTTCCTATTTGGCTTAAGATCATGATGTGTATCTGCTGAATGCCATCAATTTCACTGGTGATCTGATCAGCCATTTTGTTGGATAATAAATTGTAAATTTTACCAACGTGGTTAATAGGATTCTTACCGGAAGTAGCTTCCATGGACATTGGCCTGTTTGGAGTTATGAGTCCGTTTGCACGGTTTCCTCGACCTACTGATCCATCGTCACCCATTTCTGCAGAGGTTCCTGTAACTGTTAGGTAGTAACCTTTTTCAGTATCGCAGTTATCATCGTCACCGGTGTTAATAAAGGTTTCAACTTCCCTTTCGGTTTTATTTTGTGCAAGATCAGTAATAATATCGTTTAACTCTTCTTTAACGTTTATGTAGGTGTCCCTTCCATCAACGTATTTGGAAACCATTGCAACTGCAGTTGTGAGAGTTATTTTATTGTTTTCACGCAGACCCATGACCTTTATATCTTCCCCAACTTGAGGATATTTCTTTTTAAAGTCTTTGGAGTTTAGAAGTTCCTCCACTTCCATCACAATTTTTTCTGTTTCAGAGAATGGAGCAAAACCAACGCCAAATGAAGTGTCGTTTGATGAAGGCATTCCATCCCTGCCGAAAACATCTACAAGATCACCGGATCCATGTCCAATTTTACATTCCACAACTGCTGAACTTTCAACATCCAAATTTATTATATTTTCCTTTAAATAGTTCTTAGCAGCCATAATTGCTATCCTATCGATACCAATCTTTTTTCCATCAAATTCTGAGACTCCTCGGCCTGTTAAAAGAATGTCAATAGGTTTTATTATCTCTCCGCCACCGAAGTGAGGATCTGATTCTCCTGCTGTAATTTGTACCTCATCAGTGTTGTGGTGTAATATTCCCCCGAAATTTTCTAGGTAAGCATGGCAGAGTGCCCTGCTCACAGATTCAGCAATTCCATCACTTATACTGTCAGGATGACCTATACCTTTTCTTTCAACAATTTCTACTTCCTGTTCTTCAATTGGCTTTTGAATAAGCTCTTTTATAATAATATTCCTCATAAACAGCCTCCATTATAATATTAACAGTTTTAAAATTATCCCCATTGGATACGCTAATAACAACGTACACTTTTATCGGGGGCATCGATAAAATAATAAACATTTCCATGAGGATGGTGTTTAATGTATGCCATTTGAAGCAACTGATATAAAAAATGATCCATCTAAAATAAACTCTGATGGTAGATACTATAACAGCAAATTAAGTACAACTACTGAAAACATGTGAACCTACCATTTTGATTAAATAATTGAAGGAATAAGGCTAAATTTATAAAATATGGTCAACAAATTAACCATTAAAACAATTAGGATATTAATTAAGGATATCCCATAAAAATGTTATTTAAATCCATAATTTAAACACTATTAACGGGGCAGGAAATTGAAAGAAATTTTATTGGTAAACCTAACTAAAGAAACTAAAATTGGAAAAGTGGAGTTAGCTGACAGTTTCTTTTCCAGATTTATGGGCTTAATGTTGAGAAAGAAAGTGGGCAATGGGATGCTCCTCAAACTTCCTCAAACCAGGAGCAGACATGGTTCTGCTATTCACATGTTTTTTATGCGTTTTCCATTAGACATTGTGTTCGCAGATTCTGATAGAAAAATAGTTGACATGGTGACAGTAGATCCTTGGAAAACCTACACTCCCCGAGCTCCAGCAAGATACGTCATAGAACTTGAAAAGGGATCAATAAAAAAATTTAATTTGGAAATTGGAGATGATCTGGACTTCACACTGGAATGTGTATAAAAAAAATTTACAACCAGAAAAAACAAAGTATAAACATCTAAATTTA
>WASR01000281.1:0-451 GCA_009712615.1 Methanobacterium sp.
CAGCCCGCCGGCGGCGGGGGGCCAGCGTGTCGGGATGCTCGGCGCCCTTGACCCGCTCATAGAGGGGCAGCAGTGCGTCGACGGCGTCCAACGCCTCGTCGTGGCGGGCGAGAAAATAAATCGCACAGGCGTGCCAATAACATGTCGTAAGCGTCAGCGGCGCTGACGGGCCGAGCCGACTACGCGCGGTAAAAACCGCGCGTCGGGCAAGGCGTTCAGCCGAACGATAATTGCCTTTCTGGATGTTGAAATAACATGCGTCACACAGACGGGCGAGCAAGGTCGGATCGTCGACATCGCGCCCGAAAAGGGCGTCGAGCGCTGCCTCATCGTCATTGGTTTCGACCATGTCCATGGTGCCCGGTTGCTGCTGATCGGCCTTGATCTCGATGATCTCCGCTAAGAGGCTTAGATCGTCGCGGTCATCAGGAGTACACAACGTGGCTATGCG
>WASR01000281.1:461-2758 GCA_009712615.1 Methanobacterium sp.
CTCGTTGCCGTCAGGCGGTGCGCGCGCCATCTTCTCAAGGATTGCCGCCGGCGTGGCTTTCCTGAGCGCCGCCACGTCCTCGGTCAACTCTGCGATCTGCCGTTCGTTCGCGTCCCGCAGATCAGAGAGCGCCTTGTTCTTGAGCAAGAGGTCATCCTCTCTCCGGCGCATCAGGCGGCGGACTACAAAGGTCGTGACTGTGACGACCGGTACCAGGATGGTAAAAATCGCCGATAGCTGTGACAGAGCGTCGAGCTTTGAAAACTTCTCCAGGGCGTCTGCGGCAAAGCTGAGCAAGTCGTGTGCTGCAATCATGTTTACACCATCGAGCGACTAACCGAGATAAGGTGTTTGCTGATCTAGCGCTTTCCCACTGTTTCTCGAACATTCATGGATAGGGCTCCGTTTCAAGGCTTCGTCATTGAACTGGGCGGTGAGAGTGGAGATGTCTTTCCTTCCCCGAAGGGCGGGCGCTGCGCAATATCTCGGGGCGCGGTACGAAGGGCCTCGGCGATGTCCGGATGCGCTTCGAGAAAGCCGCTGGACGTCTCTTCTTCGCCAGGGATGGGATTTCGTCGGATGGGCAGTGTCACTTCGGGTGTTTTCTCGGTATCGACCATAGTCGTAAATCTCTCCTTATTGAGTTGAATCGGTCAGATCTTTGGAGAGAAAGTCAAATACCGGCTTCCACAACGCGTCTCTCTGGCCGTCCCAGAGGACGAAACGCTTGAATCTGCCGCCGCGAAAAAGTTTAGTTGCCCGGTCCTTCGCCTCATCAATGGAATCAAATTCTTCAGGCGGTGAGACATCCCCGTAACCTTCAGGATCTGGTGGGTTTTCCTCCCGGAAGATCGCCATAACGTACCGCTTTTTTGGATTGTTCCAAGTCATCTTCGTTTCCACGGCTCCCTACGGGTGAAATTGGTTGTAGATCTCGTTTTCGGCCTCGGCGAACGCTTGGCGGGCAGCTTGCTGCGCCAGTTCGTAAGCGTCATCGGCAGCCTTCATTGCGGCGTGCGCTTTGGCGTAAGCCTTCGCTCTTTTCTCAGCGGCCGCTTTGACAGCCCTGTCGCGCTTGGCGTCGGCCGCCGCATATGCGGCTTTTTCTTTTGGGGTCATGTTGCCCATGCCAAGGCTCCCTTTGTGTTATCCAGCAAGCTGCGTCCCGTCCGTCTCTTGGACCATGGGCCGAGCGGTCACTTCAGTGTCCGGACGCGCCATTCCAACCATGAAACCCAGTCCTTGTGTCCCAAGACGCGCCAGATCTTGAGGGCCGCCTCGTAATGTTTGCGGGCCGTGGGATAGTCATCCTGCATGCGGGCGATCTCGCCCAGGCCGCTGAGGGCATTGGCCTCGCCGGAGCGATTGCCGGTGTCGCGCCAGATCTTGAGGGCCGCCTCGTAATGGTCGCGGGCCCTGTCATTGTCACACTTGTAATAGGCGACATATCCCAGGGCGAAGGTCGCCGCGGCCTGACCGGCATCGCTGTCGGTTGATTGTGCGGCGTCCAACGCATCGCGATAGCAGTTTTCAAATTCACCCCAGTCCAACCGCCCCTTCAATAATTGCGGAGCAATATCAGCCAGTGCCAGACGGCATTCCATTGGCCAATCGCCGTACTTGTGAAGCCACTGGATTGCAGTCTTGAGGTGCAGCATCTCCGCATCAATCCGGCGCCGACTCCCCTCGAAGTCGCCGACTCCCTCCTGGTAGGGTCTGCTTGCCTGGATGGCCACGTCAGTATAATGGGCTACAAACCGCCGTCGCGCGGCCTGCAACAGTTCCTCGTCGGTTCCTTCCGCGACAACGGCACGGACCGGATCGAGCCATGCGAGACGGTCGCTCCCGGGGAGGACCTCCAGCAAATAGAACTCCACCAGGGCGTCCAGAATGCGCTCGGAACACGCGCCCACCGCACAGGCGGCCGGCCGGTCGAAGTCAGTACCAACCACGGTCAGGGCCTTGATGGCCGACAGCTCCTCGTTCTTGAGATCGAATAAGCTGTATTGCAAGACGACACGGCTCTGAAGGTTGGTGCGCATGTCCGTCACGTAGGCACGGATGGCCTCGCCCTTGCGCTTGCCGCGCCGAAGAAACCCGGCGGACGCCCGCAAGGCGAGGGGCATGTAGCCACACAACCTGGCCAACTCGGCCGTCAAAGCGACATCCGCCAGAGGGGGCCAAATGCTTTCCAACAGAAGATGTGCGCTTGGTGGGTCGAGGACGGGCAGCGGCGCCGAAGTTCCTTGGGCAAAGGCCCGGCGCGCCGTCACGATGACCGGGTAGGGGACTGTCGG
>WASR01000145.1 GCA_009712615.1 Methanobacterium sp.
ACGTGCCGGCGCACCAACGATTATCTGCCGAAAATCACTCTGACCCCTTTGCGTGTTCTTCCCGGCCGTGAGAATCGCAGGGACGGGCCACGGCCGACCGAATTGCCACCCAAATGGTTAACCAAGCACCTGCCGCGTGGCGAGCGAATCGGCCCGGAGCTTTGAACACATATCGCGCGCAAGAACGGAGGAGGAAAACCATGACGCAATACCCGGTAACACATGTCCTGACCATCACGCGCCGGATGGATCCGGGGGCCAGGCAAGACTACCAGCGCAGAGCAATCGTCGATGAGAGCCTGAGTATTCTGCGGTCCTGGTGCTTGAACTTGGTTGACTAGCTCGCCCAGGCGGAACGGCTCCTCGGCAAGTCCCGCGACCTTCTGACGGTCGCCGAAATCGAGGAGTGCGAGGCCATCAGCCGAGCGATTCGGGGTGAACTTGCCAAGCGCGGGCTTGCCAAACAGCCCAAGAGAAAGAGCTGACACGCGTAGCTGGCTCCCTTCCCGGTTTGACGGCGATGGGCCAGGTGCGGACCTTCACCCATGGCGACCTTTCCTTGCCCCACGTAACCGAACGGGGGCTTCCGGGAGCGCTGCTGACACGAATGGACCCACATTTGGAAAAACTGGTTCTCAGGCTGGGCGGCGAACTCATGTTTCCGTAGCGCCGGATTTAAGGCGAATGCCTCTATGAGTCAGAGCCTCACGCAAAAGCACCTCAATTTCGGCGTTGACGCTTCGCAAATCGGAAGCGGCGCATCTCTTAACTGCATCAATAGTTTCCTTCTCCACACGGAGTGGAAATGGAATACGCTCCGGTCCAGGTGGACGTCCCCGCTGCGACATAGCTTTCTAGGAATAGAGGGTGCCTGTGTTGATTACCGGAGTTACTTCGCGCTCACCGACAAGAACGACAAGGAGGTTAGAGATCATCGCCGCCTTTCGCTCGGGGTCAATGCCGGCCGCCAGATTCTTTTCTTCAAGTTGTTTCAGGGCGTCACCCACAATACTGACTGCTCCATTCACAACCATGCGCCTGGCGCTTACCACGGCTCCTGCGGCTTGCTTGCGCAGCATGAGACCCGCGATCTCCGGGGAATATGCCAAATGGGAGATGCGCGCTTCGATTACCGCGATGCCAACCGGCTCCATACGCTCGCGCAATGCCTCCAAGAGCGCCTGCGTGATTGCATCGCCGCCGTCACGCAGAGCAATCGAGAAGTGAGTCGTCCCGGATTGCCCGGGTGCGTCGGCTGCCTCGGTCTGGTCATAGGGGTGTGCACTCGCCATTCTTCTGATCGCAGTCTCGCTTTGGGCCTGCACGTATTTGGCATAGGATTCAACCTCCAACACAGCATTGGCGGCATGCTGCACGCGCCAGACGATAACAGCGCTTATCTCGATTGGGTTGCCCAGCGCGTCATTGACTTTGAGAGGGCCGCATTCGTGGGTTTCGAGTCGACGTGAAACCTTTCGTCTAGCTGAGAATGGGTTGATCCACCAGAACCCCGGCCGATGTTCTGTTCCCGTGTAACTGCCGAACAATATACAAACGACACTTTGGTTAGGTTGTAAGACGACAAAGCCTCGCATCAAAAGGACGGCGATGATGATCGCCGAGGCGCCAAACCATTGGCGTGGGATGTCGTCGAATCGGGCATAAGCGAGCCATGCGAGGGCTGCAATCAAAATTAGCCCAACAATGGCCAGTGGCCAACCCGACGGCGCGAGAAGATCCCTTTCGACAATCGGATCGTGCCGCATGACAGCCCTAGATTTTTCCACAGGCATGATGTGAAAACCTCTCAAGGTGTGATATATTTTTGATATCATAAAATATCGATGCGGCGCCGTTTACGCAACATCAAAGTGAGAGAACGAACGGCTACGCCTCGTAGCGCGTGCGATTTCATGCCCACTGGAATGTCGCAGTTGGGTCAAAATGACCGGTTGCCTCCGACAATGGCGACCGGCTGCGATGTGGTGGATACCGGACCAAGGCCGAACCTGTGGATCTCGGACCAATCGCGGGCCTATCGCATTTTTTTGTAAGCCTAAAGGGATCAGTGTCATTTACGTGCCGGTGCAACAACGATTATCTGCCGAAAATCACTCTGACTTCTTTGCGTGTTGTCAACGCGCGGTTGGAACCCGGACCCGCAAATTGCGAGAACCACCCGATGACGCGCGCGTGAGCAACGGCAACAGTCCGCCGGAAAGCTCCTACGGCACGAAGAATTCGTAGTCCAAACCCCTCACGATCCTGGCCCGCCAATTCACGCCCATTTCTTCGAGGCGCCTATTGACGAAATCGAGGGGCACCGCGTTGACGTTTTCCACCGCATCAACAGGCGCAGTGTTGTTGGCCTGGAAGAACTCACCCCGTATCTGTTCGACCAACTGATATCGGGCGAGATAGCCTGGAGACATTCCGCCTCGACCGAACTGTCTCATCTTGGGGTCAATCGGTTGTCCAGTCGCCTCCATCGCAACCTCATATCCCGATTGCGCCGGGGCGTGCCAAATGTTGTCGCCATCGACGGAGCCGCCGGCTCCCCCTGCGGCTAGCCCGTCCCCATGCACGACTGCACTACCCCCAGCGCCGCCATTTCCATATTTGCCGCCCCTGCCACCGGGTCCGCCGATTGCAAGTCCATTTCCTAATACGCTCGCTGCTGCGCCGTCGCGTCCTCTTCACCTATCGAGCGTCGCGGGGTGTTGGGCGGGCGGG
>WASR01000290.1 GCA_009712615.1 Methanobacterium sp.
AACGAATCCAGCACATTATTTGACAGAACACCACTGCTTAGGAGAATCTATGAAAGCAATGATTACGATATCATGGTAAGAAAATTACCCGGAGAAAAACTAGAGAAGCATCAAAAAGAGGACACACAACTGGTTATAAATACAATATTAAAGGTTAAACAAGAAAATGAAACAATCCAAGTGAATCCAGAAATAATTTCAGGCATATTAAGGGGAATAACCCTCCTAAATCTTCACAGAGAAGAAATTGGAGAGGAAGTGTTTCCAGATGTTATTAAAGTTCTTGCAGATGCAGTTGCAGATGGAATAGTAAAAAAAACCCAGTGAATTGCGAAATTTTTGATAAAAAACAGGCGAAACGATATTTATGGAAAAAAGACCAAAGGGAGTAACTGCAGTAAGTTTATTGGTGTTAATAATAGCTTTTGTTGCACTCATAGCAGGAATATCAGTACTGGTAGTTGGAACACCCCTTGATATTCTATGGACACTTAAATCCTCACTCTCACCATCCATAAGGGGCACAATGCTTGGAATCATGTTCGGAGTCTTTGTGATGGCAATAGGACTCATTTTATTACTATCAAGTTACGGCCTCTTGAAGGGGAATAAAATTGCATGGTGGGCTGTCGTGGTAATATTTGGAGCAAACGCACTTGGGGATCTAGTTTCACTCATAATGGGAAATATTCAATCCATATCTGGAGTGATAATTGTGGGAATATTATTAGTGTACCTCACAAGGCCCAATGTTCGAAGCTACTTCGATGTAATGGTAAAATAGATCAAACAGGGTACTATAAAAAAAGGTGGTTTGAACCACAGAATAACTTTTTTTCTAATAAATTAATGAATCGTGAACTGTTTTTAACAGGTTCTTTTCTTGAATATACAACAGCCACTGATACCATTACATGCATGGCATGAAACACATTCTGTTGAATCAAGATCATGTTCCATCCACCTGTTAATGAGGCCAGGCTCGTGTATGAATGGTCTTGCCATGGAGAAATATTCGATTTGTGTGGTGTTTAAAATCTCTGTCATCTTCTCTATTTTTCTGTTTCCACCCACGAGCGCCACTGCTGCATCTACTTCCTCGGCTATTTTAGATGCATAATCCTTGAAGTATGATTCGTTGTTCTCGGTATTTCTCATGGGTCCCTCACCATCCCTTGAAGAGTAACTACCCCCACTCACTTCTATCATGTCAATACCCATATCAGCCAGAATTTTGCAGACACGAAGACTGTCTTCAAATGTCAAACCTCCATCCATGAAATCTCTACAGTTTACCTTGATAGAAACAGGGAAATCCAAGCCAACAGCATCCCTCACAGATTTGTAGGTTTCAAATACTATTCTGGCCCTGTTTTCGATTGATCCACCATATTCATCTGTCCGGATGTTGTAGTAGGGATTTAAAAACATGCTGAGTAAGAATCCGTGTGCTGCATGTATCTGCACACCATCAAAACCTGCTTTTTTAACCCTTAATGCAGCATCCCCAAAGGCTTTGGTCACGGCATTTATGTCATCAATTGTCATTTCCTTAGGAACGGTACCTGTTGCCTTGTGTTTCACGGCAGATGGACCCCATTTTGTGCCTCCATGTACAATTTGCATGATGATGTTTACTCTGTGTTCATGAACCTTCTCTATGAGTTCTCTGTATTCATCAATGAAACCATCGTTGTATATTCCATTCATGTTGTGTGTGGGCTTGTCAAAATCCATCACATAGGAAAATCCTGTGATAATGGTTCCAACACCTCCCTCTGCAAGTGTATGATAGTGCTGAATTAATTCAGGTGTTACATGTCCTTCATCATCTGCAAGTCCCTCCCATATTGCAGAACAGATGAATCTATTCTTGAGTTCCATGCCTGATATTTCAGTTGTTTCAAAAAGACTCTTCATAAACTTCAAACCCCCATTGGTCATAATAAATTTTACTGGTACTGTTTTACCATTGTAATTTGCCTATTTCTGGTTTTCAATCATTCGAACACCTAGTTTAAAGGCCTCTTCTTTGTCAATTGGGAACTGTTTGTCCCTGTGTTTGGCCTTGTGTTCAGGGTCAAATCTTTCACACACCACCTTGGAGTAGTCTTTAAACTGGTAGGTGTCGTAGCTCATGAATGCTTCCGAAGATCCAAATAGTAGTGTGAGTAACTGTTTGTTAGATTCAAACATATTTTTGTAACCATAATCGTCTATCATTTCCTCTGGAATGTTCATGGTGTAAATGAATGCTGAATTTATCTTATTTGGGAACAGAGTTTTTGGAGGATTGGTGTAGGTGAAGTATGGAAATATCATCCTCTCCATGAATGACCTCATTTCTCCGGTCACAACTCCAAAGTAGATTGGAGAACCTAAAATTACCGCATCCACTTCTTCAATTCTTTCAAATACAGGTGTTAAATCGTCATTTACATTACATCTTCCATAAGATTTACTTCCCTTAGTTTTACAAGCAAAACAACTTTTACATCCTTTATATTCAAGATCGTAGAGATCAATTAATTCTGTTTCTGCACCCACTGAATCCGCTCCTTCCAGCGCCTTTTTAATAAGGGTTGCAGTGTTCCATTCCTTTCTTGGGCTGCCATTTATTCCTATGATTTTCATATTTCTTAGACTCCTACAGTTTCTATATTCTTACCTAGAACTTCAAATAAATTACTAAATAAAAT
>WASR01000009.1 GCA_009712615.1 Methanobacterium sp.
GCCTTCGCGGCCGGGTCAGCGGTCTGGACGAGGGGGCGGACGACTATCTCGCCAAGCCGTTCGAAATCGCCGAGCTGGAGGCCAGAATCAGGGTGCAGCTTCGCCGGGCCAGCAATCAGGCGGGCTCCACCATCGCTTACGGCGGTCTTGTCCTCGATCTGCGGACCCGGGAATTCCAGCTTGGCGGCCGGCCGCTGGCGCTGCCGCCCCGGGAACACGCCGTTCTGGAGTTCCTGATCCATAAGGCCGGGCGCACGGTCAGCAAGGCTCAGATCTGCAACAGCGTGTTCGATTTCGACGACGATGCCGATCAAAGCGCCATCGAGGTCTATGTTCATCGCCTGCGCAAGAAACTGGACGGCAGTCATCTCCAGATCAGAACCTTGCGCGGTCTGGGGTATGCTCTCCAGTGCAATGAGAATTGAAAGCCTCAGAACCCACCTTCTGATCTGGCTGCTGGCCGCCCTCGCCGGGGTCGTGCTGGTCAATCTCGTCAACAGCCGGCAGGCCGCCGTCGACACCGCCGACATGGTCTCCGACCGGATGTTGCTGGCGTCCGCCACCGCCATCGCCGAGGAAATCGCCATGGTCGATGGCGTTCCCGACGTTCAGGTTCCCCCCGCCGCCATCGAAATGTTCAACACGGGTTTCGGCGACGTGGTGTTCCTTCGCGTTCAGACGCCGACCGGCCGGTTGCTGGCCGGCTATCCCGATCTCCCGCAACCGGGGCCGGGGGGAGCGGGGACCGGTCGCCCGGTCTTTTACCAGGCCGCCTATCGGGGACGCCCCCTGAGGCTGGTCGCGATGTCCCATGCCATTATCGGCGCCGAACGCGACAGCCCGGCCAGCGTCGTGGTCGGTGCGACGCTCTATGCCCATGACGACATGGTCCGGGATCTGCTGGTGCGTTCGGTCGTCCATCAACTGATCCTCGTTCTGGTGGCCGCCGCCGTCGTGCTGTTCGGGTTCCGCAGAGTCATGGCGCCGATCCTGCGTCTGCGCGATACCGTCCTGGACGACAGGCGCGATGCGCTGGAGCCGATTCCGGTCGACAGCGTCCAGACGGAACTGCGGCCGCTGGTGGGCGCGCTCAATACCTACAAGGATCGTGTCCGGATGCAGATGGCGGCGCAAAGCCGGTTCGTCGCCAACGCCGCCCATCAGCTCACGACGCCGCTGACGCTGCTCGCGACCCAGGCCGCCGTCGCCCCGCGGGCGCGGGACGACACCGCGCGCGAGGAGGCGTTGTCCGCCCTGCAGGCCGGCGTCCGCCAGTTCGCGCATATGGTGAACCAGCTTCTGACCCTGTCGCGGGCGGAACCCGGCGCAAGGCGGCCCCGCCAGGACAGGATCGATCTGGCGGCGACCGCCCGCGACGTCCTTGAAACACTCAGTCCGGCGGCCTTGTCGCGGCGAATCGACCTTGGCTTCGATCCCGGGCCGCCGGAGCCGCGGATGATCGCCGGCGACGAGACCATGATCCGCGAAATGCTGGTCAATCTGGTGGACAACGCCCTTCGCTACACTCCGGAAGGGGGCGTGGTCACGGTGTCGCTGGACGGCGACGGGGACGCGGACCGGTGCCTGATCCGGATTGCCGACAACGGTCCCGGGATCCCGCCCGGGGAACGCCTGCGTGTCTTCGAGCGGTTTTACCGCGTGATCGCCAACGGCGGCGAGGGAAGCGGCCTGGGACTGGCGATCGTCGCGGAGGTGGTTGGCGGCCATAATGGAACCATCCGTCTCGACACCGCGCCGGACGGGGGCCTGCTGGCCGAAGTGTCCCTGCCCGCCCTGGAGGGGCGCGCCGGTCCGCCGTCACGGGACCGTGTGTGACGGGGCGTCCAGGGTGGCCAGGGCGGCGTCGACCAGGGATGTCGTGTAGGTTTGCGACAGGTCCACCGGACGGTTTTTCAGCTTCGGGCTGAACGACCTCAGGACCTCCAGCGTCATCTCGGGACAGCCGGCGGGCATGCGCCCGTCGGTGGTGAACATGCCCATTCCCTGGCGCAGGCGCTCGACATAAAGCGCCCGGTCGCCGTCGAAATAGTCTTCCGGCAGATGGCTCGCGATCTCGGCTGCGTCATGGCTGGCGATGAACCGCATGGTTTTGACGAACGCGGTCACCAACCGCTGCGCGGCCTCCGGGCGGGTTGCCAGCCAGGAGGACTGGACATAGAGCGTGGCGCCGGGATAGCAGCCGCCGAAGGCGGCGGCCGTCGCCTCCGGGGGGCGCAGATCGATGAGGATCTTCGCGCCGGTGGTTTTCAGGATCTGTCCGGCGGTCGGTTCGGTGGTCATTCCGGCGGCGATCCGGCCTTGCGCCATGGCGTCGATAAAACTGTCTCCGGCCTCGATCGGAACCAGCGTGTAATCGCCGTTGCGCAATCCGTTGCGCGTCGCGATGGAGCGCGTCAGAAAATCGGTGGACGATCCCAGGCCCGCGACACCCAGACGGAGTCCCTTGAGATCGGCGGCCGAACCGATCCGGTCCGCGTACTGTCCGGAGACGATTTCCATTTCACCCGGAGCACGGGCGAACTGGACCAGCGACACGACATAGTTTCCGCGGACCTGAAGCGCGATGGTGTGGTCGTAAAAGCCCACCACCGCCTGGGCTGCGCCGCTCAAAAGCTCGTTTTGCGCCTCAACCCCCGTCGTCGCGTTGGCGCGGCGGCCGTCTAGCCCCTGGTCGGCG
>WASR01000248.1 GCA_009712615.1 Methanobacterium sp.
CCGTTCATAATTTCCAGCGTTCAGAACCCGGGGTGGGTACGGTTGATTTGGCGGAACCTTGTGGGGGCGGGTCATAAAGTCTGGCGCGGTCGAGAACCTGCGCGTTCCAGAAACACCGCCGGCATCGATATAGCCGATCTCAACAAGGAAAATCTGTGCCGTCATGCCCGGCGTCCCAACGGGTTTGCGGCGCTGCGGGAGGACGCGGAAGCGATTTGCCTGAGATGGGTGCTCTGTTCGCCAATCGCGTCAATTTGGCGGAGCGTCCCCGCCGCAATGAGCTGGATCAGCCGGTCGACCTGAGCCCTCAATTCCCTGATTTCCGCGGCCGCACTGTTGTCGTTTCCCGCCGACGGTCCTCCGGTCCCATGAGGGAAGATCTGCGCAGGTTGCCCGAAGTAGGCCCATTCTGGCCCCTGCTCTCCAACCAACGACCACCCGGAAGCGACGCCGCCTTTCGCGTGGCTATGCGTCGCCAGATATTCAGGAGAGGATCGCATCGCGTCCGCGATCTGCTGCGGGGTGAATGATCCACCAGCGATGTCGGCGGCATATCCCGCCAGTCCCCCTTGATCGGGCGCACGACCGAGAATGCTCCAATAGTCCGCAGTGACGATCGCCGAGGCAACGCCAATGTTCATGCCGCCAGGGGCGCCCCCAATTCCGCTCCCCCCGACGCCGCCAAACGAGCCAGTTGACCCGTTCTTCGCCGCCTGGATTTGAATGGCAGCCTCGATCGCTTTCAACTGGTCAAGAATCGGCACATTGAGCGTGTCGATTATCTTTTGCTCAAGGGCCGCCTGGGCCTGCGCATAGCTCGCCGCGGAAGAAATCCCTTGCTGGACCTCCCGGAAATCCGCCGCGTACTGCTGGTTTGAGGCGTTATAGGCTTTCGACGCAGTCAAGAAGGCCTGAGCATCCGTCTGAAGAGACCCGATTGCGTTCTGATCACCCGTTTTTGCAAGAGCCTGATCCGACTCGAACTTTGCCTTCGCCGCTTGGTATTGGTCATAGGGTGACAACGGAGACGCGCTTGAAACCGTCAGTCCCGACGCATAGTTGCTGAGGGACTTTGCAGCGTTGGTGAAAAAGTTGAGGTCACCCGTCGCCTTGGAGACGGCCTCAGCGTTTCTTTCCGCCGCGGCTTTGCTCGCAAGCACCGAATCCGCCAGGCTCAAGAACGAGTCGGCCGCGCCGGCGCCAACTTTTGTGGCGTCTCCGAACTGCGAAACGGCCTGCCCGATCTGGTCCGGCGTCATGCCGCCAAGGACGCCCGTCAATTGCGCGGTGCCGACGGAGCTTCCAAGGGTGCCGGCCGACAGACTGCTCAAGATCGACTGCAACTGGACGAGGGATTGGTTTCCCTGCGCCGTCCAGATCGCAGCTTGGTCGGTCACCGCGGCCGCGGCTTTGGCTGCGTCGATTTGCTTCTGGAGGGCTTTCGCGACGTCATCCGACGAAACGCCGAGCGAGGTCAGAATCGGCGACAAATTAGCGAATGTCTGCTTCAGGCTCGCAATTTGCGTATCGAGGGCGGAGACCGGAGGGGATGCCGCGGTGATGCCCAGCATCTGTTCAATCTGCGCCTTTACCGACGCGGTCGCGTCCGTCTGGCTGATCCCGACATCCGAAATCAGCCCCTGGACGCCCTGAAGCTTGCCGTAGAGAGTTTCAACGCTCTTTTCGAGGTCACTGATCGGCTGAGTGTTCTTGAGTCCCAGAAACACTTCCACTGCATTCTTGGTCGCATCGGCCGCGGCCTGAGTATCGAGCCCCAGGGCCGAGGCCTGGCTTTTGAAATTCTCGATCTGCGTGGTGAGCGTCGTCCCCAAGGTCAGCGCTGCCGACTCAGCCGACTTTGAGAAGTCGGTGACGCCCGATTTCATTGCCTTTATGGCAGCATCGAAATTATTCGCAAAATCAAGATTTTTCGTTATCTGGTCGAGAGATTGGCCTTTCGACGCGTCCATCGCCTTGACGACATTGTCGGATAATCCTTTCCAAATGGTCGGATCTATCAATTGCGCCGCTAAAGCGTGGTTAACTGCGTCTTGCGCCGAATCAAACTGCCCTTCACTTGAAGAATATTTTTTATATTTCGCTGTGTATCCGAAATTCTCGACAACACCGTTGTATTCAAGCTTTGCACCAAGCGACTGGGCAACTGAATTAAGGGTCATATTGAACGCTTTAGCCATGGCATCAGTGGCTGTTTTATTTCCGCCATGCGATTGCGTTTCGTTGATGATCGAGCCCTGGCCGTCCGTGATCCCCGTCCATGTGTTGCTGTTGTCGGCTTTGGGAGCAAGGCCGGAGAAAAAGCCGCTGAGGGCGCCCGCCACGGCGCCGACCACCGCCCCGATAGCCGTCCCGATGCCCGGCACGACGGACCCAATAGCCATCCCGGTCGCTGCACCGCCAGCCATGCCGGCTGCGGCGCCGCCCGCCCCTGTGCCGACCATATTCCCCAGCATCATGCCCGCGAGAGCGCCACCGCCGAGGCTCCCAAGCGCGCCGACGGCCGTTCCCGCTCCAGATGCGAGAAATCCGCTCGCGCCCCCCGCCGACAACAGCCCTTCGGAGGCCGGCGCGGCAAAGTCAGCGGAGGTCAACGTCTCGCCGGCAACAATGTCGCCCGGCACGAGCCCCGCGCCGGCGCCAAT